>NZ_JBJMQP010000162.1:0-11905 GCF_045802625.1 Hyalangium sp.
CCTCACCCGATCCAGCGGAAGGGTCTGAAGGTACTTCTGGCAGTCATAGCCTTTGAAGTTGACGCTGTTGGCGTAGATGTTGTGGAGATCGAGCTGCAGGTACGTTCCGGCGCGCGTCACCACCTCGGCGATGAACTCGGCTTCCTCCATATGTGAGCCTGGGAAGCGGGCGTAATAGAACGCGTTCTCATGCAGCAGCGGCAGCTTGAGCCGGTCCTGCAGTGCCGCGGCTCGGCCCGCCACCCGCTCGACCTCGGCCTTCGTGAAGGGCAGCGGGCTGGACCACATATAGGTGGAGGAGCCATACCCGAAGAACAGGTGGTCGCTGTACCAGGGGCTCTGGATCATATGGGCGAACGGGAGGTGCCGCCGGACGACGTTGGTCTCCTCCAAGGGCGCGAACCCGAACTCTTCCCCGTAGTTTCCATGGGCGAGCATTGGACGCTCTCTGCTCAGCTGCTCCATGAGCGGGCGCGTGGAGGGCTCGAGCACGTAGGGGCCATCCAGCGCGCCCGTGAAATTGTCGCAGAGGACTTCGGTGACATCGTAGACCAGTGGCTCCTCGTCACCCTCCACGCCATCGTGCAGCGGTGCGACCGTGGACTGGTACTGAAGCCCGATTCCTCGCGCGGCACGCGGCATAGCGACCCTCTCGGAAGGAGGCGGACGTTATCAAGCACCCTACTCACGGAGTCAACGACGAGAGACCGGGCCGCGGAAGGAGAGCGGGTCCACCGCGGTCAGGCGCAGCTCGCTCGTGTAGCGTTGACCGGCCGCGTCAGTGAGCCACAGCGCGTCGAACCCAGGGAGCATCTCGGAGACTGAAATAGATTCCGAGTTGCGAGCCAGCTTGAGGAAGAGCTCCGCGAAGGTGGGGCTCTCGAAGTCCACGAAGCATGGCTTGGGCTCGCTGGAGGCCCGGAAGAAAGCGTGGCGTGGAAGCGAGTGCGCGCGGTGCCAGCGCTGGAGGCCGATGTATCGCTCCACGGGAGACTCGAGGTGAGCGAAGGAGAGCTCCTGTGACGCGAAGCGCCACGTCTCCCGCTGCATCACGAGCCGGTCGATGGTGATGCGCGGCAGATGACGCACCGCGGGGAAGAGCTTGAAGAAGTCGGAAGCCTCGGCCAGGAGGTAGTGCTCGAGGAACGCGATGGCGTCCCAGCGCCGCTCCCCGTCGAGCGTGCGAATGATGAGCGCGCCCTCGCCATCGGCCTCCACCACCAGCTCGGCAACGCTCAGCACTTGCGAGCGGGGCCTGGCGGACGGCGTGTCTCCGGTCTCGACGTCGAAGTCATGCGCGGACGGCGAGAAGTCCACCGTCCGGCCGGCGAAGGTCCGCGGCTCGACGAAGTCCACCAGGCCCGTGCCCAAGTCTGCCTCGCGCGCTGCCACCAGCGCCTCGGGCTCCGGGTGCTCCTTGAGGAACAACATGTGCGTCTTCGTGCACTGCCCGACGTGCACCTCTCCGAGGATGAAGGAGAACTCCCCGCGGCAGGCGGCCTCCGCGTCGGTCGCGGAGATGAGCACGTCTGGCGCCACGTGACGTGCCTTCGGCCAGCCGGGGCCTGGCGCCGAGAACGCCTCCTGGACGGTGGGGCGCAGCGCTTCGGAGCGAAGATCGAGCCGCTGCTGGTCGGGCGTGTACCCCAGCACGCGCCGCCAGCGGGCGTGAAAGTCCTCGAGCACGGCGGTGACGATGGGAGGGGCGTCCGAGCCGGACTTGAAGTGAGTGCTGGCCCGCTCGAAGAAGCGCAGGAAGCTGACGGTCTGCTGGCCCGACTCTGCTCGGAGCGTGTCGAATTCCCGCTGGAACGTCGCGCGGTACTTCTCCGCGATGGCGTGCGTGTAGAAGCGCGCGCTCTCGAGGATCAGCGAAAGCGGGGCCGCGAGCGGCTCGAGGAGCGCGGGCCCCAGCTGCACCCGCGCGGCCCGGCGGCAATCCTCATAGACGAGCGTGCGGCCCGCGTAGGTCTTGCCCGAACTCCGGGTGTCGGCACGACCTCCCGTCAACCGCATGAACCGATCCGATAGCTCCTCCAGTGCCTCCTGCAGCGCCTGGGAGCGATCCGCCGCGAGGACCACGGACTGGCGCGCCTCCTCGAGTTCCGCAAGAGCGCCGAGAGCCCGCTGGGTCGCCGGGGTCGCACGCATCCCGAGCAGGACCTGGCGGAGCGTTCGCTCGGGAAAGGGTCCCGCGGGCGGGACAATGAGGGACCAACTGATGAGCTGGTTGCGTGCGAGCTCATCGAGCACGTCGTACACGTCCTGGTCGCTCTCCAGACCCAAGGAGGCATCGGCGCGCAGCGTGGCGGCAAGCTCCTCGGCGCTTCGCTCTCCATCGCATGCCTCGAGCGTGCGCGCGAAGGCCCGTGGGAGCTGGCTGACCCGGTCGACGGGGTGGTGAAGGCGAGTGCCCTCCAGCCGCACCGTGGGCAACCGCCGCGGGCGGAGCTGGGGCCGCAGCGCCTCATCCCCGGCGAGGTGGCTGGCGAGCGCGTCGATGCACCAGTATTCGAAGTAGGTGGTCCGCTTCTCCACCAACGCGCCGCTCGTGTGAAGCGTCAGCGCGGGCCCGGCCCCTTCCCACCGGGCCCAGCCGACGGGCCCGAAGAAGCCAATCGTCTCGTTGCGCAGGCAGTAGCGCTGAAGGTAGCTGGCCACGAGCGCCTCGTTCTGACGCACCTTGAAGCCCGTGGCCTCCGGCGGCTGCCTGCGCAGGAAGTCGATGCCCCCGCGGAGCACGTGGGGGTTCTGCCAGGCGATCGCCTCGCGGAACCGATCGTCGGCGGCGGCCTCGCGGAGCGCCCGCGCGCCGCGGATCCGATCTGCTTCGTAGGCACCTTCCAGGGCCTGGCGCCGCGCGTGGTTTTGAGCGCTGAGCACGGCCAGAGCCGAGAGGAGTTCGTCCACCTGGGCCGAGGCGCCCGTGGGCGGGGGAACACCCTGGGCCCTCAGTTGCCGGATGGCTTGTCCCAGCCGCTTGCCCGTCTCTCGGGTCACGCCCTGGGTAGACTCCTCGCAGGCGGCGAGCGCGGCGCTTCGCAGCTTTGCCTCCGCGGCCTCACCTTCCAGCAGCGCGCCAATGGCGGCGGAGAGCGCGGGAGCCGGAGCGAGGCTCAGCACGTGGTGGGCGGGAAAGCCCGCGCCGCGCAAGCAGGTCTCCCGCCAGAGCCGCCATCCATCCGACAGCTCCACCACATGCCCCGGCGCGGAGGTCATGGGGCCCTCCAGGGCTTCGGATCCACCGCCGCGAAGCGGAGCTCACTCGTGTAGCGCCTCCCCTCCCCGTCCACGAGCCAGAGCTCGTCCACTGACGGGAGCATCTCCGTGAGGGTGACCTGCGCGGCGTCACGCGCCTTGCGACAGAAGATGTCCACGTACAGCGGGCTCATCAAATCCAGGTACAGCGGCTTGGGCTCCTCGGGGAGCTTCACCATCAGGTGGCGGGGCAGGCCCAGCCTTCGCGCCCAGCCTCGGATGGCGATGAAGCCGTCCTGCCAGGTGCCAGCTTCGGCCGGGAGTTCCTCTCTGTGCAGCCGCCACTGCTCGCGTGAGAACACCACGCCGTCCACGGTGACGCGTGGAGTGTGAGGCGCGGGCGGCAGGAGCGTGAAGCGGCCGTGTGCTTCGGCGATCAGGTGCCGCTCCAGGAAGGCGATGGCGTCAAACGACCGGGTGCCATCCCGGCTGCGGATGACGATCTGGCCCGAGACCTCCTCCACCACGAGCTCCGTTTCCTCCAGCACCTGCTCCCGCGAGCGCCACGAGCGCACCGCGCCATCCTCGATGTCGATGTCATGCCGCGCCGGCGAGGAGATGTCCGCACGCGAGCGCT
The DNA here is from genome assembly GCF_045802625.1 of Hyalangium sp. Lineage (NCBI taxonomy): Bacteria > Pseudomonadati > Myxococcota > Myxococcia > Myxococcales > Archangiaceae > Hyalangium > Hyalangium sp. Next base: position 3,836 of record NZ_JBJMQP010000162.1, read on the forward strand.
CCGCCGACCAGACTGGGGCCACGCAGGGCTCGGGGAGGTCGTGCTCTCGCGCGCGGATGAGCACCTCCGGGGAGGGGTGCTCCTTGAGGAACATGGGGCTGACCACGGTGTTGAGGCCAGCGTGGAGCTCGCCGAGGACCAGCAGGTAGTCGCCACGCTCGAAGGCCTGCGCGGACGCGGCGGCGATGAGCACATCAGGCGAATGGTAGCGCGCGGTGGGCCAGCCCGGGTGAGGCGCCGCGAAGAGGTCGTGAGTGCGGGCGCTCAGCTCGTGGCAGGTGCGAACCACGCGACGCTCACCCGCTCTTGGCTCCAGCACCCGGGCCCAACGCGCCATGAGCTCCTCCCGAGCCCGGGAGACGATGGACGGCTTGTCGCTGCCGCCGGGGAACAGCTCGGGCAAGTGCTGCGAGAAGTGGCCCAGATCGATCCGCGGAGAGCCCGAGGCGGAGACGAGCTGGCGGTGAAGCGCGAGCAGCGCGCCGCGGTAGTGCTCCGCGATGGTATGGCTGAACCAACGGGCGCTCTGCAGGACGAGTGACAGCGGCGGCGCCAGGCGCGCCATCAACTCGGGGCCCAGGCGGACCGAGTCGCCACGGCGGCAGTCCTCATATGCCAGCGTCCGGCCCGCGTAGATCTTCCCCGCCTTTCTCTGGGCCGGGCGCCCGGTCAGCCGGGTGAACGTGTCATCGAGCCCTTCCAGCGCGCGGTCCACCGCCGCCGCATCGCCCGCGGCCTGGGCCGCGACGTCTCGCGCATGCTCGAGTTCATCCAGGGCCCGCAGCGCCTCCTGCCGGGGCTGGCTCTCTTTCAGGCGCTCCAGGGCGGCGCGCAACGCCCGCTCCGGGTGAGGCGCTCCCGAGGTGGGGATGTCGAAGCCCCACGCGATGAGCTTCCGGGCCTTGAGCTCGTCCAACGCATCAAGGACCTCTTCCTCGCTGGTGAAGTCGCCACCGGACGACGCCAGCTCCCGAGCGATGTCGCTTGCGGGCCGCATCCCGTCACAGGCGGCGAGCACTGCCGCGAACTCACCCGGCAGTTCCACCCGCCGCCCGGCGCCGTAGTGGAGCGTACGGCCTTCGAGCCGCAGGGTCGGCATCCGCCGTGGAGCCAAGCCTCCTCTGAGCTCCCGGGAGTCCGAGAGCTTCTCGGCCAGCGCGTCGATGCACCAGCGCTCGAAATACACGTGGCGCTCCGCCAGCAGCCCGGGCCCGGTGAGGACTTGAAGGGCGGGCCCCGTGGAGGCCAGCTCGGCCCAGCCCACCGGGCCGAAGAAGCCGATGGTCTCGTTCTTCACGCAGTAGCGCTGGAGGTACATCGCGGCCACCCGCTCGTGCCGTCTCGTCTCGGAGTCCGTGGCCCCCGGAGCCCGCCGCAGGAGCGCGTCGATGCTGCCGTGGAGTGCCGAGCGGTTCTGCCATGCCAGGGCTTCACGGAAGCGGGAGCCTCCGGCCAGCTCCCGGAGTGCGGCCCCCGCGCGAGCTGCCCCTCGCGACACGGCGTCGCACGCTGCCTGACGCTCCGCGGCGGGGGCTCCCCGATCGAGGAACCGATCTGCCGCCTCCGCGGCTTCAGGCGCGGCCAGCCGGGTCACCTCCACGGCGGGGAAACCCGGGGCGCGGAGAACAGCCCAGCGCCAGGTGGACCAACCGTGTGCAAGCGGAGAGAGGTGGTCTGCCAATGGCGGGGAAACGGAGGCATCGCTCATGGGGCGTGCGAGCCTATCAGTCGCACGTGCTGGACACCCACCCACCAGGTTCTGACGCGCTGCGAAGAGACGGTGTTCTGGTCTGGGGAGTGACCGGGCCACGTCAGCTAGAGCAGAATGCGCCGCCACCATGGCCACCTCCACAACTTCCCACGTCGTCCCCCTCTCCAGTGAGTGGAGCGTCTGGTCCACCGTGGTGCTCCGCAGCACCGGCTTTCCCATCACCTGGCTCGCGAGGCTGGCGGGCACGGGCGCGCCCGCGGCGGCGGACCGCCTCTTGGCACATGAGGAGCTCCGGCAGGAGGCCCGAGCCGCTGCCGACGCGCTCCTGGCGAACAAGCTCGCGCAAGGCGGGGAAGGACGCGGGCTTCTGGCCAAGCTGCGCGACCAGATCGCTCGAGGAGCGTTGCGGTCCCCGGAGCACCCGGACCCCGTGGTGGCCGCGGCGCTTGCGCGAGTCCAGGCCTCAGAGGCCGAGGTGGCTCGCCTGCGTGAGGAAGCCCGAGCCGCGTGGCGGACGGACACACTGCGCTGCCAGGCGGTGCTGCGGGAGATTGCCTCGGACGCCCGGTTCCGCGAGGCGATGCTCTGGCAGAGCCGCTCGGCGCTTCGCGGCAGCGTCGACGCCTTCCTTCGCCGGCCTCCCGGTGAAATGGACTCCAAGACCCGCGAGTACGAGCGCCTCATCACCCGCTACGTCCAGCGCTACTGCGCGAAGAATGACACCATCGGCTTCTTCGGCCCGGTGGGGTGGGCGACCGTGAACGCGGAGGCGGAGGCGCTCACGGTCCGGCCGGGTGACTCGCTGCTGCGCGCGAGGAACGTCTACCTGGAGCACTGGTGCGTCGACGCCGTGGCCGAGGCGCTCGGCCGCGATCCGGAGCTGCGGCCCCTGCTGGCGCCTCGCCGGATGCCCTCCACCCGCCTGGAGGGAGACACGCTGCACTACGGCATTGGCAAGACGGTCTCCGTGTCGCCGGCGGTCCGGCGCACGCTGGAGCTGTGCGATGGCTCGGTCCCCGCCAGGGAGCTCGCCCAGCGGCTGGCCCAGGAGCCACAGCTCGAGGTGAGCGAGGCCGACGTCCTCGAGCTCCTGGGCGATTTGGCGGAGCGCAGCGTGATTGCCTGGACGGTGGAGGTGGCGCCCGGAACTCCCCGGCCAGAGGCGCTGGTGGAGGAGGCGCTGGCGAGGCTCCCAGAGGGGGCTGCCAGATCTCGTGCGCTAGAAGCCATGCGAACGCTGAGCGCCACGCGCGAGCAGGTGAAGGAGGCCGCGGGGGACACGACGAAGTTGGATGCGGCGCTCGACGCGATGGACGGCGTCTTCGTCCAGCTCACCGGCCAGCAGGCGCAGCGCTCCGCGGGGAAGGCCTACGCTGGCCGGACACTGCTCTACGAGGACTGCGTCCGCAACGTGGACGCCGAGCTTGGCGCCGCGGTGGTGGCGCGGCTCGGGCCACCGATGGCGCTGTTGTTGCGCAGCGCGCGCTGGTTCACCTGGGAGCTGTCGTCGCGCTATGTCCGCGCGCTCGAGGGCGTCCATGCGCGGCTGGCGGCCGAGCTGGGCTCGCGGGAGGTGCCCTTCCTCACCTTCTATGAGAAGACGCTCGAGCTGTTCCCCACGGATCCGCGCCGCCCATCGGCGATTACCGCCGAGGTCTGCAGTGAGCTGCAGGCGCGCTGGCTGTCCGTGCTTGCCCTGCCCGCGGGCGCCTCGCGCGTCGAGCGCTCCGCGCGCGAGCTCGAAGGGCGAGTGGAGGAGGCGTTCTCCGCCCCGGGGCCGGGGTGGCCCGAGGCGCGTTACCACTCTCCGGACATCATGATCGCCGCGAAGGACCTCGACGCGATCGCTCGGGGCGACTACCTCGTGGTGCTGGGCGAGCTCCATGCCGGGACGAACACCCTCTTCTCCTTCTGCATGCTCAAGGAGCACCCTCAGCCCGAGGAGCTCATCCGCGCCCGGTGCATGGACGTCCCGGAGCGCTGCGTGGAGACGGTCGCGCCGAAGGAGGCGTGGGGCCGGGCGGACAATTTCTCCCACGCGCCCCATGACGTGGAGGTCGAGCTGGGAGCGACCCGCGCGTGGAGGCCCCGGGAGCAGGTGGAAGCCGCCGCTGATCTGTTCGTAGTCCAGGAGGGCGGCAAGCTCCGGGTGGAGAGCCGGAAGACGGGCCGGCGCTTCGAAGCGGCCGAGTTCTTCGGCAACCCCATGCGGTACGAGAGCACCTACTTCTTCCATCCTTTGCCCAAGATGAAGCACGGCCCGCGGATCACCGTGGATGGGACCGTCCTCGCCCGCGAGCACTGGCGCTTCGAGCCGTCCGAGCTGACCTTCCCCGAGACACCTGACGCGCGTTTCCTGGCGGCTCGCCAATGGGCTCGGGCGCACCGCATTCCCCGGTTCGCCTTCTTCAGCATCCCCGAGGAGCGCAAACCCTTCTTCGTGGACTTCGACTCTCCCGCCCTCGTCGAGATGGCCTGGCACATGCTGCGGCGGGCCTCGAGCGTGACGGTCAGCGAGATGTTGCCCTCGCCTGACGAGGCCTGGCTCCCCGACGCCCAGGGCGAGCGCTACTGCTGTGAGCTGCGGCTGGCGGCGGTGGATGAGCGCCGCTGGAAGCCATGACTCATGGGTCCTGGGTTCGCAGCACCTCGCCCCGGGCTCGCCTGCTGCTCAACCACGCCTGGAAGCTCGCCTGGCGGATGACGAAGAGCACGCCGTCCCTGGGATCGGGTTCGCAGAGCAATCCTCCGTCCGCGCGCAGCTCCGTCCGCCGCCCGGCGGACTCCAGCCAGCGGCGGGCTTCGCCGATGTCCTCCGCGAGCAGATGCACCGCGGCCGTGTCGCCTATAGGGTGGACCGCGGGCCGGAAGTCGCGGCCGAACTGCTGGGCGAACCCACCCGCGGAGAGCCATCGCGCGAAATGGGGGCCGAGCTCCAAGCGGAGCCCTCCACCGTCCTCCTCCTCCACCTCGCCCTCGGGCGCCAGCACGGCTTGCCAGCGAAGGGCTCGCTTCTCGGGGGACGGCGTCACCAGGGTCACCCCCTCCAAGCCGAAGATGGTATTGGGGCCCACCCGAAGCGACGGGCGCGGGCGATGGTAGCTGAGCGCGAAGCATCCCGCCCCCGGCAGCAGGTGACTGGGGATCTCCTGGAAGGTCCACTTGGGTCCCTCCGTGGTGCCCGGCTCGGTGGCCACCCAGGGCTCCGGTACCTGGACGCCTCGCGAGCTCCAGGAGTCGCGCAGCGCCCGGAGCTCGCTACACGTGAAGGCGATGCCACAGACCCGCGGGTCCTCGATCAGCTCGTGGCCCTGCGGGTCCCCCCGCCGGAACGCCGCCTCGTCCTCCACCCAGCAGATCTCGAGGTACTCGGGCCCAAGGGGGACGAACCCGCTCAGCAATCCCGGCTCATGCCGGTTGGTCCAGTCCCTCATGCCGAACCCGGCCCGACGGTACCCCTCGAGCACTTCATCGAGCGAGGGGGCGTTCGTGTACGTCATCAAATGATCGAGTTGGACCTTCATGCTTGGGCCTGCTGCTCCAAACGCCATCATGGAAGAGGATGAACATGCAATGGGATGTCGTCGTCGTTGGCACGGGTCCCAGCGGTCTGGCCACCGCCATCAATGCTCGCCAGCGGGGGCTGCGAGCGCTGTTGCTGGAGCGTGGGCAGTTTGCCGCGACCGTGTCCCGCTTCCCCCACGACATGGTGCTGTACTCGCCGAGGGATGAAGTCCAGCTGGCGGCCATCCCCTGCGACTCGCGGCAGGAGCGTCCCACGCGGGAGGAGTACCTCTCCTATCTCGCCCGCGTCGCGGAGCTCACGGGCCTGGACATCCGGGAGCAGACGGAGTTCGTGGGGCTGTCCGGGCATGACGGCGACTTCACCGTGCGGGCGCGTCACCGCGGCGAGCCGGTGTCGTTCTCCACGCGGAAGCTGGTGCTCGCCACGGGCGCCTTCTGCACCCCACTCCGGCTCGAGGTCCCTGGCGCGGACCTCCCTCAGGTCCGGTATGGCTATGGGGATCCGTCCGCGTACCGCTGGCAGCGGGTGGTGGTGCTGGGCGGAGGCAATGGAGCCGCCGAGGCCGCGCTGCGGCTCCACAACGAGGGCCGGGCCCATGTCACCGTGGTGTACCCGCGCGGCGAGTTCCACTCGCGGAAGTGGCGCTGGCACCTCCCGGACCTTGCCCGCCTCATCCAGGGTGAAGCGATCCGCGTCCTCTTCAACACCACCGTGGAGCGCGTCGAGCCCGAGCACCTCCTCGTGAGCTCCCGAGGTGAGACCCAGCGCATCCCCTGTGACTGGGTGATCGTCCAGATAGGCTTCGAGCCCGGCAAGGACGTCCTCCGAGTGGCTGGCATCCAATATGACGAGGCCGGCTGCCCCCTGTTCGATCCCCTGACAATGCAGACGAACGTCCCGGGCGTCTACGTGGCGGGGAGCCTGGTGATGGGGGCCTTCGAGAACCCGCTCTTCATCTCCTCCATCCGCCACCACGGCAAGGCGATCATCTCCCACGTGCTCGGAGAGCCGAGCCCACTCGCCTCCTCCCGGAAGGCCGACGATGCCGGCAAGCTCCTGGCGGGCTACGAGGGCCTCAAGGACAAGCTCGATCTCGACTATTTGCTCGACCTGGTGCCGGTGGTCATCGGAGACCTTCCGTATCAGTGGCTGGATGTGTTCCATCCTCTGCTCTCCACCTTTGGGACAGAGGGGGACGGCCCCCCGAAGGCCTGGGCAGACCGCTGCATTCTCGACATGTTGCCGGAGCGGCACTTCCGTGGCGGAGTGGACTTCAAGGGACACGGCGTGTCGCCCGGGACGGTTCGCGCCCTGCGCATGGCGGACGGCAAGCTCCGCTTGGGGGAGATCCTGTCCGCCATCGAGGAGGAGGCTCCAGAGGCAGCGCAGAAGGGGCTCATCCAGAGCGTGCTCGAAGACCTCCTGGCCCTGCTGTACCAGGGCAAGCTCTCGTGGCGGCCAACCCCTCTTGGCCGGCATGACAGACTCGCCTGAATGGAGCCCTGGCTGGCCCAGGGCCCTCACAGGTCAACAGTCAGCGCGGGGTTCTTGAAGAAGCGGTGCGGCAACGCCTGGGACTTGGCGTAAAGAGCCAGCGCATGGCACGGATCATTGATGGGACCGAGATCAGCCGGGTGATGCGGGAGGAGCTGGCCCGGGAGGTGGCGGCGCTCCGAGCGGCCGGGGTGACACCGGGGCTCTCCGTGGTGCTCGTGGGAAACAACCCGGCGAGCCAGGCCTACGTGGCCAGCAAGACACGCGCATGCGAGACCCTCGGGATGCACGGCCAGACGCTGAACCTGCCGGAGAACGTCTCGAAGGAGGAGCTGTTCGCGGTCATCGACCGCCTGAACGCGGATCCGGCGGTGCACGGCATCCTGGTGCAGCTCCCGCTCCCAGCGCACCTGCCCTACAAGGCCGTGCTGGAGCACATCCACCCGGACAAGGACGTGGACGGCTTCCACCCGCTCAACGCCGGGCTGGCCTTCGTGGGCGACCCGCGGGCCTTCGTGCCGTGCACCCCCGCCGGCATCATGGAGATGCTCCGCCGCGAGGGCATCCCCACCCGAGGCAAGCACGCGGTCATCGTGGGGCGGAGCCTCATTGTCAGCAAGCCGCTGGCCTCGCTGCTCATGGCCCCTGGGCCTGACGCCACCGTCACCCTCACGCACCGGCACACGGTGGATCTCGCCTCATTCACGCGGCAGGCGGACATCCTCATCGTCGCGGTGGGCAAGCAGAACCTCATCACCGCCGACATGGTGAAGCCGGGCGTGGTGGTCATCGACGTAGGGCAGAACCGTGTCCCCGACGAGAGCTCCCCTCGCGGCTACCGCATGGTGGGGGATGTCGACTTCGCCGCCGTCAGCGAGAAGGCCGAGGCCATCACGCCAGTACCAGGGGGCGTGGGCCCGATGACCATCACGATGCTGCTCGCGAACACGATCCAGGCCGCGCGTCAGGTGCAGCCGGCGCGCGAGGGACCGGGAAGCCAGCGTTAGCGCCTGCCCTCCGGTGCTCTCAGTTGCCGGTCTTGGACCAGTGGGGATCATCTTTCTTGGCTTTAGGGCCACTGTAGTTCCAGTGATAGACACTGTAGGTGGCCCCCACCTTGATCGCATCCTGCTTGGATTTGATGGCCACGGTTGTCCCCTGGGCATCGACGACGCTCTTCCCGATGCCCCACTTGGGACGGAAGTCCACGTCAATGGCTTCCCCGCCGTTATGGTTGGAGTGGTAGGGCTTTCCTATGGCTCCGGCGGCACCGTACGCACTATCCATGTCTTCAGCCGCCTTCTTGGCGGCATCGAGATCCGCCTTCCCATGACTGTCG
>NZ_JBJMQP010000163.1:0-12211 GCF_045802625.1 Hyalangium sp.
CGGCGCCTCGCTCCGGGCGAGGTACCTCGTCGGGTGCGACGGAGGCCGCAGCCTGATTCGCAAGCAGGCCGGGATCGAGTTCCCCGGCTGGGACGCGTCGACCAGCTTCCTGATCGCCGAGGTCGAGATGACCGAGGAGCCCGCGTGGGGCATCCGCCGTGGAGACAAGGGCGTCAACGCCATCGGCAAGCTCGACGACGGGAAGCGCGCCGGCGTCGTGCTGGTCGAGCCGCAGGCCGGCAACAGAACCGAGCCGACCCTGGAGGATCTGCGCGCGGCGCTGATGGCGGTCTACGGGACCGACTTCGGTGTTCGCAATCCGACCTGGCTCTCCCGATTCTCCGACATGGCTCGGCAGGCGGCGTCCTACCGGGAGCGACGGGTGCTCCTGGCCGGCGACGCGGCGCACGTGCATGCCCCCACGGGCGGACAGGGACTCAACATCGGCGTGCAGGACGCCGTGAATCTCGGCTGGAAGCTGGCGCAGGTGGTGAAGGGCCTCTCGCCGGAGAGCCTCCTCGACACCTACCACGCCGAGCGGCACCCCATCGGGGCCCGCGTGCTCCGCCTGACGATGGCCCAGATCGCGCTCGGCCGCGGCGACGATCGCACCGAGGCCCTGCGCGAGAACATGGCCGAGCTGCTGAAGATGGAGCAGCCTCGCAAGCGGTACGCCGCGATGATGTCGGGCCTCGACGTCCACTACGAGCTCGGTGCGGGGCACCCGCTGCTCGGGCGTCGCATGCCCGACCTCGAGCTGAGCACGGAGAGCGGTCCGAAGCGCGTGTTCTCGCTGCTGCACGAGGCCCGGCCGGTCTTCCTCAACCTCGGCGAGCCGGGCGCCTTCGACATCACTCCGTGGGCGGAGCGGGTTCGGCGGGTGGATGCCCGATACACGGGCGCGTGGGAGCTCCCGGTGTTCGGTGCGGTCGCTGCGCCCTCGGCCGTTCTGGTTCGGCCCGATGGCCATGTCGCGTGGGTGGGAGACGGCACGGATTCGGGGCTGCGTGACGCGCTCACCCAGTGGTTCGGACCGCCCACGTCGGCGTAGCGCTACTCGTTCGTCTTGAGCGCCTCAACACCCCGCTGCCTTATGGGGCCCTCGCCCCGGGGCCTGCTTCGCACCTGCCGTGGCCAGGCCCAGGTGCTTCACAATCGCTTGCACCCCTCGGGCTCCCTTCACATACCCCAACACCCTTAAGGCCCTCCGCCCCACCCGCCATGGACGGCCGCCCGGTCGTGGGGGCGGGGCCCACCTGGCGGGTCGCCTCCGGGCCCTTGACGAAATCCGCCGGCCACCGCGCATCGCGCGGACGGGTCGGGCATCTGACCGGCGCACGAAGGCGCGGGATTCAACCCTGGAGGACGACGACATGAAGATTGGAATTATTGGCGCGGGCTTGATTGGCGGGACCCTGGCCCGGCGCTGGGTGCAGTTGGGGCATGACGTGTCCATCGCGAACTCGCGCGGGCCGGAGACGCTCAAGGACGTGGCGAAGGAGATGGGCGCGAAGGCCGTCACCGTCCAGGAGGCGGCCAAGGCGACCGACGTCATCGTGGTGACCATCCCCCAGAAGGCGGTGCCCGCGCTGCCCAAGGGCCTCTTCGCGAACACGCCCAAGGACGCGGTGATCATCGACACGGGCAATTACTACCCCGTGCGCGACGGCCAGATTCAGGCGCTCGACAACGGCCAGGTGGAGAGCGAGTGGGTCGCGTCGCTCATCGGCCGTCCGGTCATCAAGGTCTTCAACAACATCTTCTTCAAGAGCCTGGGCGAGAAGGGCAAGCCCCAGGGCACGCCGGGGCGCATCGCGCTGCCGGTCGCGGGGGACTCGCCGGAGGCCAAGGCCAAGGTGCTCAAGTGGGTGGAGGAGCTGGGCTTCGACGCCATCGACGCCGGCAGCCTCGCCGACTCCTGGCGCCAGCAGCCCGGCACCCCCGTCTACACGCAGGACAAGGACGCCGCGGGCGTGAAGGCGGCCCTGGCCGAGGCAAAGCGCGAGCGCCTGCCGGAGTACCGCAACGCCTCCAACCAGTGGCTGAAGGACTTCCTCGCCAAGCAGGGCTGAGCGCTCACGCCACGCGCAGCGCGACGAGGTCCGGGGGGACGTCCTCGAAGGCGCTCCCCGCCACACCCACCCGAGGCTTCTGGACCACCGAGTTGATGGACTTGTATACCGCAGGTGGCCAGAGAAGGAGGGGGTGTCATGGGTCACATCGTGTATCTGATGAACCTGTCGCTGGACGGCTTCGTCGAGGGACCTGACGGGAAGGTGGAGTGGACCCGGCCGGACGAGGAGGTGTTCCGGTTCCACATCGAGCAGGCCCGGCAGGTCAGCGCGTACCTGAACGGCCGGCGCATGTACGAGACGATGGCGGTCTGGCATACCCTCGACACGGATCCGTCGGCCTCGGACTTGATGGTGGAGTTCGCGCGAATCTGGAAGAGCAAGCCCAAGGTGGTGTTCTCCACCACGCTGGAGAAGGTGGGCGAGAACTGCCGGCTGGTCCGGGGCGACATCGCCGCCGAGGTTTCGAGGCTGAAGCAGCAGTACCCCGGAGACCTGGCGGTCAGCGATCGAGATCCTCGGGCGTGAGGCGTGAGATCCGGCGAAGAAACGGCTCCCTCGAGTCCATGGCCCCTCCCCTTCGCCTCACGGGCCGTCGTGGTCGTGCAGCCCGTGCTTCTTCAGCAGCTTGCGCAGATACACCCGATCAATTCCCGCCTCCCGCGACGCGCGTGAGACATTGCCCTCGCACCGCTCGAGCAGGCCCTTGAGGTAGTCACGCTCGAAGCCCTCGATGAGCCGCTCCTTGGCTTCCTTGAAGGGCAGCTCCAGCTCGGGAGCGACCGCGGCCGCGGCCGCCGGACGCGGCTTGTCCACGGGCGTGGGCGCCATCTCCGGCAGCGCCTCCTCTCCCAGGTTCACCACGCGCTCGACCACGTTGCGCAGCTCGCGCACGTTGCCCGGCCACGGGTACTGCGCCAGCAGCGCTCGCGTCTGCTCCGACAGCGCGCTCGGCGGCCGGCCCATCCGCTCCAGCACCGTGTCCACCAGCAGGGGGAGATCCTCGGGCCGCTCGCGCAGCGGCGGCAGTGTCACTCGCAGCACCGCGAGCCGGTGGAACAAGTCCTCGCGGAACTTCCCCGCCTTCACCGCGCCCTCCAGATCCACGTGCGTGGCCGCCACCACCCGCACGTCCACCGTGCGGTAGTCATTGGCCCCCACCCGCTTCACCTGGCGCCGCTCCAGCACTCGCAGCAGCCGGGGCTGGATCTCCGACGGGAGCTCTCCCACCTCGTCCAGGAAGACGGTGCCCCCGTTGGCCCGCTCGAAGGCCCCGGCCCGATCCGTGTGGGCTCCGGTGAAGGCCCCCTTCACGTGGCCGAACAGCTCGGATTCGATCAGCGTGGGCGCGATGCCCGCCAGATCCACGATGACGAACGGCCCCTTGCCGCGGCGGCTCGCCGCGTGGATGCCCTCGGCGCACAGCTCCTTGCCTGTGCCCGTCTCGCCCTGCACGAGCACGTCCGCGTCCCCGGACGCCAGCCGCTCCAGCAGGGTGAAGACCTCGCGCATCTTCCGGCTGCCTCCCACCAGCGCTCCGAACTGGCTGTGCGTGGAGGGGGGAATGACGCGCTCGCGCGAGTCCTCGGGGAGGATCTTCAGCTCGGTGACTCCCAGCTTGAGCACCGCTCCGGGGCGGACCTCCAGCTCGGTGAAGCGCATCCCCTCGCAGAACGAGCCGTTGCGCGAGCCCATGTCCCTCGCCAGCACTCCCTCCTCCCCCACCTTCAACGTGAGGTGCTGGCGGGAGACGGCGCGATCCTTCAGGACGAAGTCACACGCGGGCGCTGTGCCCAGCACGAAGCTCCCGGCGACAAGCGTGTGGCTCTTGCCCGCGTCTGGCCCCGACAGGAACACCAGCTTGACCCGTACCGGACCCCTCCGCAGGACCGGCATGCTCGCGGTCTCGAACTGTCCCGATTCCTGCCCATCATCCTCTTCGTGGGGAGCCACGGGCCGGGACCATAGCACTCTCCACACGGAGGCCAGGGGCCCGATCAGGGGTAAAGGCCTGATTTTCCATGCCTGCTTGCCCTCAGCAAAGGGGAGGCGCAGAAGGTCTGCATGACGGAGCCCGCCCCTCCCGCTCCGGGAGCCCAGAGCGACGATGAGCTGGAGGAGTTCGATCTCCCGTTCTTCGAGCGCCTCGCCCTGCGGCTCCAGGTCCTGGTGCTCGGCATCGTCATCCGCCTCACCGATCTGTTGCTGTTGATCTGGCGTCCTCGGCTGCTGCGGACGTACCTGGGCATCTGGTGGGAGGAGTTGCGCCACACGCCCTATCGAGCACGCCGCACCTTCGAGGTGGTCCGAGCGCTGAAGGCCACCGGCCAGCGCTTCCGAGAGCTCATGTATGGCGAGACGCCGTTGATGACGGCGATCTCCGTCTTCAAGCGGGCCGGAGTCGGCCGAGGCTGCCGGTTAATTGATCTCGGCGCGGGCCGAGGCCGGGTGCTGATCGCGGCGCGGTGGCTGGGCGCCGAGGTGCGCGGGGTAGAGCTGATCGCGGACCACGTGACGCGCGTGGCACCGAGGCTCCAGGCCGCGGGCATCCCCCTCACCGTGGGAGACATGCTGAGCGAGGAGCTGGGAGACGCGAGCCACCTCTTCACCAACTGGGTGGCGCTCAGCCCGGAGACGAAGGCCCGGCTGATCGAGCGGCTGCGCACCTGCCGCCCTGGAACGCGCATCATCACGGTGACGCGGCCCATCGAGGCCGAGGGCTTCGTCCGCCTCTCCCGCCACTGGGGGCTCTTCACCTGGGGGCTCGAGGCAGTGTGGATTCAGGAGTACCGCCCCGCGGCACCACCGCTCCCTTCCTCTTGAAGGCTCAGAGCGTCGCGGAAGCCTCGGCGGAGACCGACGGCGCCACGGGAGCCCCGAGGCGGCTGCGCAGTTCCTTGAGCAGCATCGAGGGCTCCACGGGCCGCAGGCGTGAGCCCACGTACTTGTCCGGCCGCACCAGATAGGCGCAGGGCGTCCCCGCTCCGAAGCGGTGGTGTGCCTGTCCCTTGGGATCCACCAGCACGCCCGGCCCCGACCGGCGAGCCTCGAGGGTCACCACCCAGACGCGCAGCCACTCGGAATAGCCAGCCTCCAGGGAGCGCGCCAGCCGGAGGAGCTCCTCGAAGGGCTCGGGCGAGTCCAGGCCCTGAAAGAGCAGCAGCGCGAACCGCGGGCCTCTCAAGGCCTCGTGCAGCCGGGTGATGCCCTCTCCTCGCAGGGAGATCTCTGGCACCCGCTCACCGGGCGCTGGACCCTCCTCGAGCCGGGCGCTCGCTCCATCCGAACCCCGCACCGTCTCGGAGGACACGGGGCTGTGGCGGTAGCGCAGGTAGAGCTGAGACACGAAGCGCACCACGCGGCGTTGGAAGAGGGGCAGGGAGACGATTGGCGCCACCAACGGCACCACGCGCTTGCGCATGAACCGCGCCAGCGGACCCTTGGCCGCCGCGAACCCGAAGAGCCGATCCGTGCCCTCCAGCAGCTTGCGCCCCACGGGCTCACGCTCGGCGCCGTAGGACTCCACGAGCGACTCCGGCGCCCGGCCCCGGAGCACGAGCGCCAGCTTCCAGGCGAGGTTGTACGCATCCTGGATGCCGGTGTTCATGCCCTGTCCGCCCGCCGGACTGTGGATGTGAGCCGCGTCTCCCGCGAGCAGCACCCGCCCCTCCCGGTAGCGAGGCACCCCACGGCGGTGCAGCCGGTATCCACTCGTCCAGCGCGCATCGTTCAGCCGCAGCGGGACAGGCGCCAGCCGGTTCACCACTTCCTGCAATTGCTCGAGCGTCGGCGTGGGAGTCTCCCCAGGAGGAGCCATGTCGCGGGGGACGATGGTGATGACCCGGAAGCGGGCCTCGCCGGGCATGGGGAACGCGGCCATCACCCCGTTCTCCGAGGGCATGATGTACAGCTCGCCCGGCGCCAGCTCTCCGTCCACCCGCACGTCGCCCAACATGCAGACGTCCTCGTACGTCTCACCCTCGAACGGAATGCCGGCCGCCTTGCGCACCTGGCTTCGAGCGCCATCACACCCCACGAGCCATCGCGTCCGCACGGTCTCCTGTCTCCCATCCGCGTGGCGCAAGGTGGCCTCCACGCCGCCCTCCACCGCGCGGTGCCCCTCCAGCTCCACGCCCCACTCCACCCGCCCTCCCCGCGCGGTGAGCCGCTCCGTCAACAGCGCCTCGGTGGCGTCCTGGGGATGGATGAGGGCGAACGGATAATGGGACTCGAGCCCGGCGAAGCCCCCGAAGCGCAGGTGGGCCTGACGCCCGTTGTGAGCCAGCACTTTGACGCCCTCCATGCGAAGGCCCCGCGCCAGCGCCGCCTCGATGAGCCCCAGATCGTCGAACACCTCCAGCGTGCGCGACTGCACCACGATCGCCCGGGACAGCGGAGACGGCCCCTCCAGCCGATCCACCAGGCGAGTGCGGAGGCCATAGCGCTCCAGACACACCGCCAGCATCAGCCCCGTGGGCCCTGCCCCCGCGATGAGCACCTCTACGTCCGTCATGGCCGCGCCTCCTCTTCATGCAGAACTTCACACTTCCTCACCATCGTGAGTCTCTCAGGAAAGCTCCCCGGGCGGGCAGCCGGACAAGGGCCGTGTCATCCGCCCGTCGTCGGGACCTCCCCCAGGTACCATCTACGAGTCAGTCATGGAGATCGGTACACGGCGCATGCTCGGAGAGATCCTCGTGGAGCGGGGAGTGGTCAGCCGCGCCCAGCTCCGCCTGGGGCTGGTGCACCACCACGAGGCCCGCATTCCGCTCGGACGGGCGCTCATCCGGGAGCAGGTCTGCACGGAGGCTGATCTGCTGGAAGCCCTCTCCGCCCAGCTTGGCGTCGACTCGGTCGACCTGGAGCACGAGCAGGTGGATCCCAAGCTCGCCCGGCTCATCCCCGCGCGGATCGCCCGGCAGTACCGCATCGTCCCGCTCCGCCTCGAGCAGAAGGAGCGGGAGATCCTGCACGTCGCCCTCCCCGCTCCCGCCTCGATCGAGGCGCTGGATGCCGTGCGCGCCGTCTCGGGGAAGCCTCGGGTGGAGCCGCACCTCGCGTCGGATCCGGCCCTGACCCGCACGCTGGCCGCGCTGTACGGCATCCGGGATCCCTCGGAGAAGTTCTCCACGCCCCACCATCCGCCGGAGCCCACGGACGAGCCGCCCCTGCTGCTCTACGGCTGGCCTCCTGTCACCGTGGTCCTGCTCTCGCGCATCCTCGGCCGTCATGGCTACACCACGAAGGTGGCCACCCCGCTGGAGGTCCTCCACACGGGCCCCTCGGATGTGGTGCTCGCGCCCATGCAGGCCATGGAGGGGCTGCTCATGGGAGAGGCGCGGATCGTCGGCTCGCTGATCGTCCACGGCGCCTCGGAGGACGAGGGCTACGAGCGGGCCCACCAGCTCGGAGCGAAGGGCTTCCTGGTCAACCCGCTCGATGAGGAGTTCCTGCTCCGAGCGATCCGCCGCCTGCGGCCCAGCCTCTCGGGCGGGCTGCGCTCCGGCCTGGGGCTCGCGGAGGAAGACCAGAAGGGCACGCAGGGGTGAGACGCGCTGTCCCAGGTAGCCGCGCGGGAGCTCGCACGCTCTGCCCCTTGGTCATCAAGCCCCCGTCCGGGCGCGCGCGCCGCTTGCCCTGACATGCGCGCGTGAGGACCGTTGGCTCGGACACTTGATATCCGAAAGGAGCCGAGCCTCATGGACGCGCTCGCAATGCTGAAGCAGCAGCACCGGGAAGTGGATGAGCTGTTCGACCGCATCCAGCAATGTGCCGAGGATGAGCGAATCACGCTGCTGGGCCAGATCTCCGAGAAGCTCACCATGCACGCGGAGCTCGAGGAGCGGCACTTCTATCCCTTCGCCCGCCGCATGGGCATCCAGGACATGGTGGACCACTCGCTGCAGGAGCACGCCGAGGTCAAGCACCTCATCGCGGAGATCCTCCAGCTCAAGCGGCATGACCCGCGCATCATGCAGGACGTGATGCAGTTGATAACGTCCGTGCAAAGCCACGTGAAGGAGGAGGAGAACACGCTCTTCCCACGCCTGATGAGCGTGGCGTCGCAGGACGAGCTGATGAACGTGGGCATGGAGATGCAGCGGACCATGGAGGAGCTGTCCCATCAGGAGCTGCTCAAGATGGCCGAGCACGAGGGCAGCACCGTCACGCCTGGGTAGGCAGGCGCGGCTCCGAGGGTCCTCTTCACGCAAGCCTGGGAGAGGGCCCTCGCCAGGCGGTCTCCCTTCGCTTCTCAAGCGCGGGCCCGCGACTCATCTTCCACGCGGGAAATAACTGCCGCCCTGCAGGAGTCCGCCATGAAGCATCCGGCCTCGCCGCGTGTCGTCGCTCTCGTCGGTCCGCAGGGAGTGGGAAAGACGACCCTGTTGGACTCCCTGCTGCGCGTCACGGGAGGAAGCTCCCTCCACGCCTCCGGAGGAGCTGGGCCGGCGAGCGGGCGCACCATGACGATGGAGCTGGCGGCGGTCACCACCGACTTCATGGGTGAGCGCTGGACGTTCATCGACTGTCCGGGCGCTCCCGAGTTCGCCCAGGAGGCCCGGCACGCCCTGATGGTTTGTGACGCGGCGCTGGTGGTCTGCGACACCGGCCCGGAGCGCGCGGCGGCCATGTCCCCGCTGTTCCACTTCCTGGACACCCACCACGTCCCCCACCTGCTCTTCCTCAACGCGCTGGATGAGAGCGGCGCGTCCATCCGGTCGCTCCTGGATTCGTTGCAGGCCGTCTCCGCGCGGCCCCTGGTGCTGCGGGAGATCCCGCTGCGAGAGGGTGCCCGGATGGTAGGCGTCGTGGACTTGGTGAGTGAGCGGGCCTGGGGCACGACGGCGGAGAAGGAGGCCGCGCTCATCCCCCTGCCCGAGACGGAGCGTCCCGTGGAGGAGGCGGCACGCCGCCAGATGCTCGAGCGGCTGGCGGATCAGGACGACGCGCTCCTGGAGCAGCTCATCGAGGATGTGGTGCCCTCCCCCGGAGTCCTCTACGAGCAGATGGCGCGAGCGCTCTGCGAGGATCGGCTGGTGCCCGTGTTCATCGGCTCGGCCGAGCGAGGCCTGGGGCTGTTGCGGCTCCTGAAGGGGCTGCGCCACGAAGTGCCGGCGGTCGAGGAGACGCGCACGCGCCTGGGGCTCTCCGCCAGCGGTGGCTCGATGGCGCAGCCCTTCAAGCTCTGGCACCTGCCGCACGTGGGGAAGCAGGTGTTGACCCGCGTCTGGCGAGGCACCGTGGTGGACGGAGGGACGTTCGGCGGAGGCCGGGTGAGCGGTGTGCTCCAGCCTCACGGAGCACACCACACTCCCATCAGCACGGCCCACGAGGGAGAGGTGGTCATCCTCGGCCGACTGGATGCGGCCCACATGGGAGATCACATCGAGGTGGAGGGCGTCCGGCAAGCCATGGGCTGGCCCGCGGCTCCTCCGCCCGTGCATCAGGTCTCGATCACCGCGGAGAAGCGGGCGGATGACGTGAAGCTGCCCGGAGCGCTGGCTCGGCTGATCGAGGAGGATCCCTCCCTGTCGGTGGATCAGGATACGGACACGCAGCGGCTGCTGCTCGGAGGCCAGGGGGAGCTGCACCTGCGAGCGGCCATCGAGCGGCTGGGCACCCGGCTCCGAGTCCCCGTGGTGGTGCACCCGGTCCCCATCCCCTACCGGGAGACCCTGCGGCGGCAAGGCACTCACCATGCGCGCTACAAGCGGCAGTCCGGCGGGCACGGGCAGTTCGGGGATGTGGTGTTGGACGTGAGGCCCATTCCTCGTGGGCAGGGCTTCGCCTTCACCTCGGCCGTGGTGGGCGGGGCCGTGCCCCGGCAATACATCCCCGCTGTCGAGGAAGGAGTGCTGGAGGGGCTGCGGCGAGGGCCGCTCGGCTTCCCGGTGGTGGACGTGGCGGTGACGCTCACCGGAGGCACATACCACTCGGTGGACAGCTCGGATCAGGCCTTCCGGACCGCGGGGCGTCTGGCCATCGTGGAGGCCCTGCCCAGGCTGGACCCGGTGCTCCTGGAGCCCATCCTCCGCCTGGAGATCCACGTTCCTCGCGAGGCGGCTCCTCGCGCGCAGCGGCTCGTCACCGGACGCAGAGGACAGCTCCTGAGCTTCGATGCCAATCTGGACCTGCCAGGCTGGGAGATCGTCACGGCGTACATGCCCCAGGCGGAGCTGAAGGGCTTCATCGTGGAGCTGCGCTCGGCCTCCGCTGGCCTGGGCTACTACGTGGCTCAGCACGACCACTACGCGGAGCTGATGGGGCGTCAGGCCGAGCGCGTGGTGCACCACCAACCGATGGCGGAGCGGTAACTCCGGACGCGCACCCTGCCGCACCTACGGCGTGGAACCGCGAACACCCGCGGCGTGTCCACCCTGGCGGGAGATGCATGCGTTGGGGCATGCTCCCCCGAAGTGCCCGGCACGTACGCGGAGGTACACATGACTCGGTGGATGGTGGCAGCGCTCCTGGCGGTCTCGGTCCCCGCGCTGGCGCAGACGGAGAGCGCGCAGCGCTCGAAGAAGCCCGAGCGCTCTCAAAAGGTGACGGAGTTCACCTTCGGCGAGGGAGATCTCATCGACGCGGAGGCCGAGGGTCCGGACTACACGGTGATCGACTCGCGGCCCGAGATCCAGCACTCGAGCCTCATCCGCGTGCGCGCGAACTTCGACGCCGAGGTGATGCACTCGGCCGAGCAGTTGTAGTCCTCCGCCTTCCTGAGGCAGAGCCTCCCACGTCGCGAGCAGGCTGAGCCCTGAGGGTTCCCTCGGGCTCAGGAGATGTTAGGTTGCGCCGCCGTGCCGCGCATCACGTTCACGTCGAGCCTCCAGCGCCATGTCTCGTGCCCCTCGGAGCCGGTAGGCGGCTCCACCGTCCGGGAGGCGCTCGAGCAGTACTTCGCCCGCCACCCGCCAGTGCGCAGCTACGTGCTCGACGAACAAGGGGCATTGCGCCAGCACGTCGTCGTCTTCGTGAATGGCGGCCAGCTTCGCGATCGCTCGGGGCAGCAGGACCCGATCAGCGAGGCCGTCGAGATCTACGTCATGCAAGCGCTGTCGGGGGGGTGATCATGTCGGACCGCATCTTCGTCGCCACACGCAAGGGCCTCTTCGAGCTCCGGCACTCCAACGGGCGCTGGCGCATCGCCCATACCTCCTTCCTCGGAGACTCGGTCTCGCTGGTCGCGAAGGCCCCGGATGATGGGACCCTCTTTGCCGCGCTCTACCTGGGCCACTTCGGCGTGAAGCTGCACGCGTCCTCCGATGGAGGCCAGCACTGGACCGAGCTGGCCGCCCCCGCCTTCCCGAAGAAGCCGGAGGGCCTGGAGGAGACGCTCCCGGATGGCAAGCCGTGGCCCTGGCGCGTCGAGCAGATCTGGGCGCTCGAGATGGTGAACGGCACGCTCTGGTGCGGGACGATTGGCGGCGGGCTGTTCCGCTCGAACGATCGCGGCCGCTCCTGGGAGCTGGTGCGGGGCCTCTGGGACCACCCGCAGCGCAAGCAGTGGTTCGGCGGCGGCGCGGAGCTCCCGGGCATCCACTCCATCTGCCCGCACCCGAAGAACGCGAACGAGCTCCTCGTCGGCGTCTCGTGCGGCGGTGTCTGGCGCACCAGCGATGGAGGCGAGCGCTGGGAGGCGACGAGCCACGGCATGTTCGCCGATTACATGCCGCCGGATCGGCGCGAGGATCCGGTCATCCAGGATCCGCACATCGTCACTCGCTGCGCCGCGCACCCGGATCGCCTCTGGTCGCAGCACCACAACGGCGTCTTCCGCTCGGATGACGCGGGGAAGCGCTGGGTGACCATCTCCGAGAGCGCGCCGAGCGTCTTCGGGTTCGCCATGGCGGTCCACCCGAAGAACCCGGACATCGCCTGGCGAGTGCCCGCCATCAAGGACCAGCAGCGAGTCCCCGTGGACGCCTGCATCGTCGTCTCTCGCACGCGCGACGGAGGCCGGAGCTGGGAGGTGCTGCGCGAGGGGCTCCCCCAGGAGCACGCGTATGACATCACGCTCCGCCACGCGCTCGACGTGGACGCCACGGGAGAGCGGCTCGCGTTCGGCAGCACCACGGGCTCGCTCTGGGTGTCCGAGAACGGCGGGGAGTCGTGGATGCACCTCTCCGCGCACCTGC
>NZ_JBJMQP010000164.1:0-6185 GCF_045802625.1 Hyalangium sp.
CCAGTTCCCACTGTGCGTCGCTCAAATCCGAGGGGTAGTGCTTGCGGTCAGCCACCTGGGGCGTAGGGCTCATGACCCAGGCCATAGAACACGCAGCCGTCCCGGGCAACCTGCCAAGTAGGACGGCCCGTGTCCCACCAGACAGAGCAACACGACAGGCACTCGGCAGCTCAGCCGCCAGTTCTGCCTTGGGTTCGATAGGTTGCTGGGGGAGCACTACATCTTGGGCCTGCTCACTTCAGCTCAACACCCTCTCAGTGAGGAGGTCCAGCGGTTCAAGAAGGAAGAGAACTCCGTCGATCACGCCTACGCGACGCTTCTCGCAAACGGCCAAGTGAAGAAGACGCCGTTTCTCCGCAAGAAGTTCTGGCGGTCGAAAAACGAGGACATGGACATCGCTGTCGAGGTCTTCTCTGGCCCCGGGAAGGCGGCGGTCTTGGTTCACCTGAAGAACACCTACTACGGCGACTCCGGTGAGCCGTGGAAGTTCGATGGCGCCTACGTGACCCGCGACTACACGAGTTTCACCTCTCGCCCCTTTGCGATTCGCTTGGAGCACTCCACCATCGAGCCCGGCCAGTCTGGGAAGATCGCGGTCGTCGTGGACAAGAGCGCCTTCGAGACAAAGGACGGGAACCTGACCGATCTCGCCCTCCAGATCTTCCGTGGCGATGGTCTGTTACAGGTGGCCGTGGCACTGGAAGCCTCGCTCATTCGCCAGTAGAACCGCCGCTCATGCCCACCATCAAAGCCCTCCTACTCTGTTTGGGCCTCCTACTCGCTACGTCTCTCGGCTGCACCACGACCGGCGGAGTGTCGCTGCGCCCGGATGGCACTCCTGGTCCGCAGGAATGCCCAGAGGAAGCCAAGCGGGTGATGGAGGCGCTGAAACTGCATGTGGGGGATGCCGCCTGGGTAGAACTCGATGCGAACCAGATCAGTTCCAAGCGCATCACGCTCTATGACGGCCCTATCGAGAGCATTCTCAACGGCGATCTCGGCACTCTTGAAGAGACGACCCGCTTGTACGGGCAGGTCTGGACGACTGGCCCACAGGTCGTCATCCGGTACTATGAGGCCCACCCAGCGGACAGCGGGAAGCTCCCGATCTGCGCGGTGGCCCGGCTCAGCTATGACCAGATGCGCAAGCTGCCCGAGTCCAAGCCCGGGATGGCCATCCTCGATGGCTCTACTGCGGCGGCCTACATCGTTGACGCCTTCCGGTGAGCCCTACCCCTTTCGACCAAGTGGACCCATGACGCACTGTGCCACCACCGGCGCAATACCCCTTTCGATCCCTTGGCCTTGTCAGGGTCCGGGCTAACGTACCCGGCCTCGATTCCTACCGAGCCTAGAAGGAGAGGGGTAGGGTGATGGAGAGGATCTTCCCCTGTCTTCTCAGGCACTTGCGCGACCATCAATTCGTGAAGCGCGTTCCCGGGTTCACGGTGCCGGGGGCGGTTCATCCAGGCCCGCTAGGTTCTCCTCGGCGGCTTGGCGATACACGGGCACCACCTCCACGGCCAGCAGGTCGCGCATCTGCTGACGTGCACCTTCGAGGTCACCCGCATCCCGGAGGTCCATCATTCGCAAGAGGGCCCGTCCGAGCCGCCTGCTTCCTCTCTGCCTGCGCCCCACGATCTCTCGGAGCAAGGCTCCTGCACTCCTTGGATTCGACAGGGCCGCTTGGGCTTCGGCCTTGCTGATGCCCGCTTCTGCGGCGGCACGACGAAGGAAGGAGCGCATGCCTTCTGTGAGTTTCAGCGGCTCGCTTTGATCGAGGCGGTGCAGAAGGATCGTAAGTTGAGAGAGTGCAGGCAGCTTCGGATCCACTCGCCCCGTTTTCGCAACTTTCTGGAGCCGGGCGATGCTCGCCAGCATGTTCCTGGCCTGCTTGCGGTAGAGGGGCACGACCTCGACCGCGAGCAACTGCTCGAACTGTTCACGTGCCCCATTCAGATCCCCGGCATCTTCCCGGCGAGAGGCGCAGTCCTCAGCTACCGCTAGCCGCCGCGCCCCATCTTGGATGCGCCTTCTGATCTGCCGGAGCAGCACCTTGGCGCTGGACGGGCTGCGGAGGGCCTTCGCTGCGTCCTGGGCGGGGATCGCCACTTCCCGCGCTGAACGGCGCAACAGGGTCCGCGCTTCGTCCGTGAGTTCCAGTGGCTCGCTCTGGTCCAACACTCGCTGCGCCAAGACTCGGATGGGGTCCCAGTCAATCTTGCCGCCCATGGGTCGACCTCTAGTTCTGTTTCCGTGGGTCTGGGCACATCTCCTTTGGCCACTCGCGCTGGCCCTCACAGCGACGCAAGCAGTCGTAACAAGGGCCGATCAACTTGCCATTCTGGCAGGCAACGTACTTTTTGATGCAGTCCCTCTTCCACTTCGGAACTTGCCCCGCTGCGTCGACCTGATCTCCAGCCTGCGTAGCCTCGGTCCCGTCTGCGGTCTGCGTGGCCTCGGTCCCCGAGGTGCTATCCATGGTCGCGTAGACTTCGGCCAGGGCCTTGAGGCCTACCCCTTCCGGCCAGCCCGACTGTAACGCATCGCATCATACTCCTTTCGGATCATTGGAGAAGTCAGGGGCCGGGCTAACGTACCCGGCCTCGATTCCTACCGAGCCTAGAAGGAGAGGGGATGAGCCAGAGCGTCAGTCCAGAAGGTGCGCGGGTGCGTTGGTGGGTGGCGGGGGCATTCACCCCCTCGCCCTCGGGCCGCAAGTTCCTGCTCACGGGAGACTCGTTCGCCTCGGAGCTGGCCAAGGCCGCCTCGGGCCTGCGCGCCACCGTGCCGGACAGGCTGGGCGGGGCCGAGCACCGCACGTTCGAGCTGTCCTTCGACAAGCTGCGCGCCTTCCAGGCCATGGACCTGATCGCCGCCGTGCCCGAGCTCAAGAAGCTCCAGGCGCTCACCGAGGGGTTCATGAAGGCGGACCCCTCGCGCCCGCTCACCCCCGAGGAGGGCGCCGCGCGAGTGGCCGAGGTGGTGGGCGCGGGCCGGC
Source organism: Hyalangium sp. (assembly GCF_045802625.1). NCBI lineage: Bacteria > Pseudomonadati > Myxococcota > Myxococcia > Myxococcales > Archangiaceae > Hyalangium > Hyalangium sp. The sequence continues at coordinate 3,002 of NZ_JBJMQP010000164.1, forward strand.
TGTCCAACGCCGTGTCCGCGGCCCTGGGCGGCAAGCCCGAGCCCACCCCGCCCCCTCCGAGCACCCCGGCCGCCTCCTCTCAGGGTGGAGGAGATCTCGTCGGCGAGCTGCTCGCCTCGGCGGAGGCCTCCTCTCCCACGGCCGTGGCCAAGGCGGGCGTGGACTCCTTCATCAAGGCCATGGCGCCCAAGGCCGCCGGGCCCGCTCGCATGAGCCCCGATGCACGCCGCGCGGTGCGCGACGCCATCGAGCTGGCGCTGATCCACACCGCGAAGGACCTGCTGGCCGCCGAGCCCGTGGCGCGGCTCGAGGCCGGCTGGCGCGGCCTGAAGTTCCTCCTGGAGCAGTGCCCCACCGCGTCCGGCATCGCCATCGAGGTGGTGGACGTGGAGCCCGCGCAGGTGCCCGAGGCGCTGGAGCAGGCGGTGAACGCCGAGCCCTTCGAGCGCCCGGACGTGTGCTTCGTGGTGGACGCCACGGATGACGTGGCGCGGCTGCGCAAGCTGGCCTCGGTGGCCGAGGAGGCCCAGGTGCCCGTGGTGGTGGCGGTGACGCCCGCGCTGCTGGGCACCACGCTGGGCCAGCTCTCCACCGCGCTGGAGGATGCGGCCCTTGGCACCCAGGGCGACTGGGCCGAGCTGCGCAAGGACGACTCCACGCGCTGGCTGTGCCCGGTGCTCAACCGCATGGTGGCCGCGAGCGAGAAGCGCGGCGTGCTCAACCGCGCCAGCTTCGCCAGCCCCACGTTCGCGGTGGCGGCGATGCTCTCGGCGAGCTTCCAGGCCACCAGCGGCTTCGCGCGCATTACGGGCCAGACGGGCGGCCTGCGCGCCCCGGGCACCTGGGAGCCTTCGACGGGCAAGGAGGCCGGCTCGGCCTACCCCACCGAGGCGTTCCTCTCCATCCGCATGCAGACGCGCCTGTCGGAGCTGGGCATCCTGGGCGTGGGCAGCGGGCGCAACACGGACATGCTGCTGCTCTCGGTGGCGCCCATGGCGTGCGGCAACCCCCACGTCATGCCGCTGCCGGCGCAGATCCTCACCGGCCGGATCGTCCGCTTCGCGCTGTGGGTGAGAGATCAGCTCCCGGCGGGCTCCAGCGCCCAGGACATGTCCACGCTCTTCTCGCAGGCCGCCGAGGTGTTCCTCTTCGGAGGCTCGCCGGAGCTGGGCAAGCTGGAGGCGCAGCTGGTGCCGGGCGAGGGAGGCAACCAGCTCATCAAGGTGGCCGCCGCCGTGAAGCCAGAGCAGGCGGGGACCCGCTTCCAGCTCGAGTTCTCCCTGCCGCTGCGCCACTGAGGCGGCGCCCCCGAGCACCGCGCCCGTTCCCTCCCCTCGGCTCGAACGGGCGCCGGGCCCTCCGCTCCCCTCAGTTCCCCAGCGAGCGGTCGGTCCCCTTGCCCCGCTGATCATGCACCACGGTGACGGCGGTGGTGCCCGTCACGGTGGCTCCGCTGGCGTCCGTGCAGTCCACCCAGAGGGTGTAGATGCGAGTGGTCAGCGGCCCGGCCCGCTCCGCGCGCAGATCCACGGTCAGCGGCCCGACGATGTCCCAGTCATAGTTGGTGTTGCCATCGCCGCGCCCGTTGATGGGCTCGTTGCTCGTCACCCTCCCGATGTGACACTGCACCCCGCCGTTGGCGCCGCCGCCGCCGCAGTTGTCGGTGGCCTGCACGCTCACCCCGATCCGCACCAGCTTGTGGTCGGGCGGCCAGAGCGTGTCCTGGCTCGGCGTGGCGCCGGTGATGGTGGGCGGCGTCACGTCGATGATCGTCTGCGTGGTGGTGGCCGTGGTGCTGTTGCCCGCCAGATCCGTGGCCTTCAGCTGGATGACGTGCGGGCCCACCCCCGACACCATCTGGCCCGCGGCGGGGCTCTGCGTGAGGAGAATCCGGTTCGCCGGGGTGCAGTTGTCCGAAGCCTTCGCCCCACCCGCGATCGCATCCCGCACCATTGCTCGGCACGAGCTGTCCGCCACGGTGGTCGTCGGCGGGGGCGGGATCAGCGTGGGCGGCTCGCGATCATTCACGGTGACGGTGAAGCCACAGCTCGCGCTCAGCCCCTGCTTGTCCACCACCGTGCACGTCACGGGGGTGACACCTCCCGGGAAGATGCTGCCCGTCAGGGACGAGCAGGAGACGGACTCCACGCCCCCTGGCGCCGTCGCGTTCGGTGGCGGGAAGTAGGCCCGCGCGCCACACGTGGCCGGAGCCGTGTCCACCACGACGTTCGCCGGGCAGGAGATCGCCGGAGGCCCGCCGGCCCTGTGGATGACGGTGACGACCACCTCGTCAGTGGCCACGTCGTTGCGGCCGTTGCTCAGGATGAGGGTGATCTCGTACACGCCCGGCCGCAGGTCGACGGTGACGACAGGCTGGTCCGTGTCCGCCAGCACCTCGTCACCCAGCATCCAGACGTAGTGCAGCGGGTAGGAAGCGGAGTCGGTGGTGGAGCCCGAGCCATCCAGCGTGACAGGGATGGTGGGGGCCGGCCCATAGAACGTCCCGTCCATGCCCGCGTTGGCCCACAGGTACTCGTCGCTCACCTCCACCTGGCCCGCCAGGGCGATGATGGCGCCGTTGGCGTCGCTCAGGGTGACGGCATCGAAGCCGAAGCTCCCGTCGAAGTGGTTGTAGGCCGGCGAGTTCACGTCGTCTCGAGTCACCCCCAGCGCCTGCTGGCCGAACGCCGTCACCGAGTACGGCGGCTTCGCGCCGGCGGTGGCGAACATGTCGAAGGGAAGGAACTCATAGCGGTCTCGCTGCGTGAGGCCCGCGCCCGTGCCGCTCTCGGAGAAGGCCACCACGCCGCGCAGCTCCTTCAAGAACCGGGCAACGTCGAGCCGGTGGAGCTTGAGCACGTCCAGCTCCGCCTGCGTCAGCAGCGCGCGATCCGAGGCCACCACGAGGGCGCTGAAGCGCGTGCTCAGCGTGCTCCACCAGGAGGCCGGCATCGCCCCGAGCTGGGCCGCGTTCATGTGGAGGAAGTCCCGGCCCTCCATGAACCCCGCGGCCTGGAGCCCCTCCTTGCCGGAGCGGTAGCCCGCGGGCGGCGCCATGCGGGACTCCACCCAGAGGAACGGCAGCGCGTTGCCCGCGCGCGCGTAGGCCAGCGAGCGAATCAGCAGCCGCGCGGCGCCGGAGTCGTCCACGGCGTGGAAGTCGGGCGCATGGCCGGTGACGACG
>NZ_JBJMQP010000011.1:0-75354 GCF_045802625.1 Hyalangium sp.
CTTTCGGAACGGGCGGTTTGTTTTCTGTGGCACTGTCCTGCGAGTCACCTCGACTGGCCGTTAGCCAGCACCCTGCCCTCTGGAGCTCGGACTTTCCTCCCGCCACCCATTCCTGCGGTGGCCGGCGTTCACCCGGGCCGCTCCGGCACCTGCCTCTTACAACAGGTGGGGGGCCGGGGCCACTCCGTCCGAGACGGAGCGTGCCAGAGGCCCGCCCTCTCCGCTCTGTAACGACTCCAGTCTGCCCGCCTGCCCTCCCCGAGCAAGCATTCACGGGCGGAGGGTGGTACGTACTCTCCCGAAGAGCGCCTGGTGTGCCGCCTCCGGCTGTTCAGCTCGTCCCGTAACCCTCTCGTACCGGATCATGTGGCTCTCGCGTCTCGGCTCTCGCCGCCCCCGAACCCTGCGCTGGCACCTTACCCTGCTGATCGCCGGGGCCATGCTCCCAGTGGTGGTGTTCTCCGCGCTGGTGGTGCTGCAGCTGGCCAGCCAGATGCAGAGCGCCATTGAGCTGCGGCTGCAGCGCTCGGCGCAGATGATGACGCTGACGTTCGATCGCGAGATCTCCGCGAGCATCCGCACGCTGCAGGCGCTGGCCGAGTCCGCCTCGCTCGACACGGGAGAGCTCGAGCACTTCCGCGCCGAGGCCGAGCGCGTCTGGAAGTCGCAGCCGTCCTGGCTCACGGTCATCCTGCTGACGCCGGAGGGACAGCAGCTCGTCAACCTGCGCCGCCCGAGAGAGGCGCCGCAGGTGCGCGTCACCGAGCCGGAGAGCCTGCGCCGCACCGTCGAGACGCTCCAGCCCATCGTGGGAGATTTCACGCGCAGCCCCGCCACCGGCGAATGGGCCTTTCCCATCCGGGTTCCCGTGCTGCGAGACGGCCAGCTGCGGTACGTGCTCACGGCGGTCATCCCCGCGGAGGCCCTGGCGGACATCGTGGCGCACCAGCAGTCGGTGGAGAGCGGAGAGCTCACCCGCACCCTCGTGGACAGCCAGGGCACGGTGGCCTTCCGCACGCTCAACCCCGAGCGCTTCGTCGGCAGGCCCGCCACGCTCCTGCTCCGCGAGCACATGGAGGCCGCCCCCGAGGGGGTGTTCCGCGGCATCACCCTGGAGGGCCTCTCCTCGTACGTGGCCTACCGCCGCTCGGCCCTCTCGGGGTGGACTTCCTCGGTGGGGATTCCCGTGGAGACCATTGACGCGCCCTTCCGCCGCTCGCTGCTGGCCATCGCCTCCTCCGGGGTGCTGACGCTCCTGGTGAGCGCGGCGGGCGCGTTCTTCTTCTCCCGGCGCTTTGCCCGGGGCATCCGCTCCCTGGCGTCCGCGGCGCAGGCCCTGGCCCACGGCGAGCAGCCCCTCGTGGCAGCCTCGGCCATCTCGGAGGTGGATCGGGTGGGCAGCTCCCTGGAGCTGTCCGCCCAGCGCTTGCACCAGCACGCCCAGGAGGAGCAGCGCGCCCGGGAGGGGCTGGAGCAGGCCGTCCGCGCCCGGGATGAGTTCCTCTCGCTCGCCTCGCACGAGCTGAAGACGCCGCTCACCTCGCTGATGCTCCAGACGCAGCTGCTCCAGCGCAGGCTCGAGCGCGGCGAGCCCCTGCCGCCCGCGGCGGCCCGCAAGCTCCTGGATCAGACGGCCCGGCAGACCCAGCGCCTGGCGCGCCTGGTGAATGACATGCTCGATATCTCGCGCATCTCCGCCGGTAAGCTCTCCCTGGAGAGAGAGACGTTTGATCTGGTGGCGCTCGCGAGCGAGGTGGTGGTGAAGCTGGGGCCTCAGCTGAGCGAGGCCCACTGCCAGGTGTCGATCCGAGCCGAGGGGCCCGTGGTGGGAGTGTGGGATCAGTACCGGCTCGAGCAGGTGCTCACCAACCTCCTGACGAACGCGGCGCGGTATGGCGCGGGCACGCCGGTGGAGCTCTCCGTGCGCCGCCTGGAGGGCCAGGCCGAGCTGCGGGTGAGCGACCAGGGGCGAGGCATCGCCCAGGCGGATCAGGAGCGCATCTTCCGCAAGTTCGAGCGGGCCGTGGGAGGCCATGAGGTGAGCGGGCTGGGCCTGGGGCTCTTCATCGTGCAGGAGATCGTCCAGATGCACGGGGGCACCGTCCGCATCCAGAGCGAGCTGGGGCAGGGGGCCACCTTCATCGTCCTGCTGCCCACCGCGGAGGGCTCCGGAGAGGGCTCGGCCCAGGCGGGCGTGTCCGAGGAGACGCCTGGATGAAGCTCACCACCAGCGTTCTGCTGGTCGCGGGCCAACCGCCCGACCCCGTGCTCCTGTCCACCGTCCAGCAGGTCCTGGGCGGCAGGGCCGTGCACGCCACCTCGGGGGCCGAGGCGCTCTGGTGGGCCCAGCAGGAGGACTTCGCCGCCATCCTCATCGAGGCCTCCGGGGCGTCCGCGCGGCGTGTCTTCGAGCTGGCCCGGCAGCTCTATCAGCAGGAGCGCTCCCGGCTCACGCCGCTGCTGCTGCTGACGGACGCGCCCCAAGACACCCTGCAGCCCTTCGAGGGGCAGGAGCTGGGGATGGTGGATTTTCTGGCCCGCCCGGTGGCGCCCGAGCTGCTGCGCGCGAAGGTGGCGGTGTTCGCGGAGCTGTTCCGGGCTCGCGAGGAGCTGAGGCAGCAGGCGGTGCGGCTCCGGGAGGAGGAGCAGGCGCGGCGGCAGTCGCTGGCGGAGGAGCGGCAGCGCTTCTTCGCCCTGGTGGAGAACTCGCCGGACTTCATCGGCATCGCCGACGTGGCGGGAGTGCCGGTGTACGTCAACCCGGCGGGCCGCCGCATGGTGGGGCTGCTCCCGGACGAGGACGTGGGCCGCACCCGCCTCGTCGACTACTACGCGCCCGAGGCCCAGGCCCAGGCCCAGGAGGTCATCATCCCGGCGATGGTGCGGGAGGGCCGCTGGGAGGGGGAGACGCGCCTGCGGAACTTCCAGACGGGGGCCTCCCTGCCGGTGTCCGACACCCACTTCAGCATCCAGGATCCGGGCACGGGGCGGGTGCTGGGCTATGGCACCATCACCCGGGACATCTCCCAGCAGCGGCAGGGAGAAGCGGAGCGCGAGCGCATCCTCAACGAGCTGAACGAGGCGGTGCGGCTGAGGGATGAGTTCCTCACGGTGGCCAGCCACGAGCTGAAGACGCCGCTGACGCCGCTGAGCCTGAAGCTGCAGGCCCTGGAGCTCGCGGCGAAGGCGGAGCCGGGCTCGCGGCTGGCGCAGCGGCTGGGCAAGGAGCTCGAGGTGATGCGCCGCCAGGTGCGGCGCCTGGCGGAGCTGGTGAATGATCTGCTGGACGTGGCGCGCATCACCACCGGGCGGATGACGCTGAGCTACGAGCCGGTGGATCTGCCGGCGCTGGTGCAAGAGGTGGTGTCCCGGTTCGATTCCCAGGCGGAGAAGGCGGGGTGCCGGGTGGTGCTGACGAGCGAGAGCACCATTGTCGGCGAGTGGGATCGGCTCCGGCTGGAGCAGGTGCTGACGAACCTGCTGTCCAACGCGCTCAAGTACGGGGCGGGCAAGCCGGTGCACGTGCAGGTGCGCTCGGGCGCCCGCCGGGCCTGGGTGGTGATCCGGGACGAGGGGATGGGCATCGAGAGCGAGGCGCTCGAGCGCATCTTCCAGAAGTTCGAGCGGGCCGTGCCCGCGCAGCAGTACGGCGGGCTGGGGCTGGGGCTGTATGTCACCCGGCAGATCGTCGAGGCGATGGGCGGCGAGGTGCGAGCCGCGAGCACCCTGGGGCAGGGCGCCACCTTCACGGTGGAGCTGCCGCGGCACCCTGGGCGCGAGCAGCGCAACCGGAGGGAAGGCCCCCCGGGCGGCGGCGGCTTCGAGCCCGCGTAGCGGGGCCGACCGAGCTCAAGGCGGGGGCGGGGCTGCGTGGGCCAGCCGGCCATGCCGGAGCTGCCACAGCCGCCAGTAGGTGTAGACCACGGGGATGATCTCCAGCGTGAGGAACGCCGAGGACAGCAGGCCCCCGACCATGGGCGCGGCGATGCGCTTCATCACGTCCGCGCCGGTGCCGTGGCTCCATAGCAGCGGCACCAAACCGAAGAGCATGGTGGACACGGTCATCAGCTTGGGGCGCACGCGCTGGACGGTGCCCTCCAGGTGCGCCCAGATGATGTCGTTCAAGTCACGCACCTTGCCCGCGCGCAGGCGCCGCTCGAAGGCCGCGTCCAGGTAGACGATCATCACGATGCCCGTCTCGGCGGCCAGCCCCACCATGGCGATGAGCCCCACGTAGCTCGCGGTGGACAGCCGGTAGTCGAGCAGCCACATCAGCCACACGCTGCCCACGAGCGCGAAGGGCACCGAGAGCAGGACGATGAGCGACTCGGTGAGGTTGCGGAAGTGGGCGGCGAGCAGCAGCACCACGAGGAGCACCGTGAGCGGCACCACCCACTGCATGCGCGCGAGCATCTTCTCCAGCAGCTCGTATTGCCCCGTCCACTGGAGGTAGCCGCCCCTGGGCAGGTGCAAGCGCCCCTCCTGCACCCCACGCTCCACGGCCTCCTTGGCGTCCCGGACATATCCGCCGATGTCGCGCGAGCCCGTGTCCACGTCCACGTAGAGGTAGCCCACGAGCAGCCCCGCCTCGTCCCTCAGCATGGGAGGCCCCTGCACCACCTTCACCTCCGCCAGCTCGGACAGCGGCACGAAGCTCCGCCCGGGTGGCGCACGGGTGGCGGGGCTCTGCGCCGAGGACCGAGCGCTCGGCATCGTCTCTCCCGTCGGCACCATGGCTCCACCCAGCGGCATCGGGCGCATCTCCATGCCGCTGTCGGAGGCCACCTGGGCAGGGCGCTCCGGTAGCCGCAACTCCGAGCCCCCCGGCATTCCCCGGGAGCCAGCGCGGTCCATGCCGCCCATCTCCGCCTGCGCCAGCGCGTAGGGGCCGGAGAGCAGGCGGCGCATGTCCATCCCGGTCTCGCCCATGCCCCCCATCCCCGGAGCGCCCGCCGCCCCAGGCCCCAAGCGGATGGGGACGAGCACGCCGCGCAGCGCCTCCACATCGCCGCGCACATCGCGCGGGTAGCGGACGCTGATGCTGAAGCGGCTGCGGCCCTCCACCGTCATCGTCACGGGCTCGCCGCCGATGGCGCCCTCGATGATGTCGTTGAGATCTCCCACCGTGAGGCCATAGCGCGCGAGCGCATCGCGGTGGGGCAGGATGTCCACGTACAGCCCGCCCTGGGAGCGCTCGTAGAAGGCGCTGCGCGTGCCCGGGACGGAGGAGAGCAGCCGCTCCAGCTCCTCGCCCGCGCGCTCGAGCTCCGAGAGCTCCGTGCCGAAGATCTTCACGCCCACGGGAGTGCGGATCCCCGTGGTGAGCATGTCCAGCCGGTTCTTGATGGGCATGGTGAAGGCGTTGGTCCAGCCGGGCAGTTGGAGGGCGGTGTTCATCTCGGCGAACAGCTCCTCGGTCGTCTTCGGGCGGCTGTCGGGGAAGAGCGGGCGCAAGGGCGCCTGGAGCCACGAGGGCCAGCGCTGGTAGAAGCGGTCCACGGGCACCGCGCGCCACTCGGAGGGGGGCTTGAGACGCACCACCGTCTCGACCATGGAGAGGGGAGCGGGATCGGTGGCGGTCTCGGACCGGCCCACCTTGCCGAAGACGGACAGCACCTCGGGGAAGCCGCGGAGGATGCGGTCCTGCACCTGGAGCGCGCGCCGGGCCTCCTCGATGGAGACGTTGGGCATCGTCACCGGCATGAAGAGCAGATCTCCCTCATCGAGCGCGGGCATGAACTCGCTGCCGAGCCTGGGGATGAGCGGCAGCGCGGAGAGGACGGCCAGGGCGCCGATGGCGAGCGTCGTCCGAGGCTTGCGCAGCGCGACGAAGACGAAGGGCTTGTAGAGGCCGATGAGGAAGCGGCTGACGGGGTGGCGGTGCTCGGGGACGACGCGGCCGCGGATGAAGAGCGCCATCAGCGCGGGCGCGAGCGTGACGGACAGCAGCGCGGCGAAGCCCATGCTGAACGTCTTGGTGAACGCCAGCGGGTGGAACAGCCGCCCGGCCTGCCCGTTGAGCGCGAAGATGGGCAGGAAGGCCGCGGTGATGATGAGCAGCGAGAAGAAGATGGGAGGCCCCACCTCCCGGCTCGCGGCGGTGATGGCCTGGAGGCGCTCGCGGGGAGGCGCGTCCTCGGGCAGGTGCTCCAGGTGCTTGTGCGCGTTCTCCACCAGCACGATGGCCGCGTCCACCATGGCCCCGAGAGCGATGGCGATGCCGCCCAGGGACATGATGTTGGTGGACAGGCCGAGCGCGTGCATCGGCACGAAGGCCAGCAGCACCGCCACCGGCAGCGTGAGGATGGCCACCAGCGCGCTGCGCGCATGCAGCAGGAAGGCGAAGATGACCAGGGAGACGACGAGCGCCTCTTCGATCAGCGTGCGGTTCAGCGTGCCCACCGCGCGGTCAATGAGCCCGGAGCGATCATAGACGGGCCGCACCTCCACGCCCTCGGGGAGGGAGGACTTCACCTCGTGGAGCTTCTGCTCGATGCGAGCAATGAGCGCCCGGGCGTTCTCTCCATGGCGAGCCACCACGGTGCCGCCCACCGCCTCGCCCTCACCATCGAGCTCGGACGCGCCGCGCCGGATGTCTCCGCCGAAGGAGAGGGTGGCCATGTCCGCCAGCCGCACGGGAGTCCCAGTGGCGCTCGTCTTGAGCACCACCTTGCCGAGCGTATCCAGGTCCTGAAGGTAGCCGCGGCCCCGGATGAAGTATTCGCGTCCGCTCATCTCCAGCACACGGCCGCCCACGTCCGCGTTGGAGCGCCGGATGGCCTGCGTCACATCGCTCAGCGTCAGCCCCAGCGCCTGGAGCCTGCGCGGGTCCACTGTCACCTGGTACTGCTTCTCGAAGCCGCCCACGCTGGCCACCTCGGCCACGCCGGGGACGCTCTCGAGCGCATAGCGCAAGCTGAAGTCCTGGAGGGTGCGCAGCTCGGCGAGATCATGTCGGCCGCTCGTGTCCACCAGCGCGTACTGGTACACCCAGCCCACTCCGGTGGCGTCCGGGCCCAGCGAGGGGCTGACTCCCGGGGGCAGCCGCCGCTGCAGCGTCTGGAGGTACTCGAGCACGCGGCTGCGCGCCCAGTACACGTCGGTGCCCTCCTCGAAGAGGACGTAGACGAAGCTCATTCCGAACATGGAGACGCCGCGCACATCGGTGACTCGGGGCGCGGCGAGCAGCGACGAGGTGATGGGGTAGGTGACCTGGTCCTCCACGAGCGTGGGGCTGCGGCCCATCCACTCGGTGAAGACCACAACCTGCGGATCCGACAGGTCCGGGATGGCGTCCACCGGCACCGCGCGCAGGGAGAAGAAGCCCACGGCCGCGGCGGCCAGGGAGGCGGAGATGACGGTGTACGGGTGGCGAGCGCACCACTCGATGAGGGCTCCGAGCAGGCGGCTCATGGCTGCCTCCTCTCGCTGGGGGTGGCCGGGGGTGGCGCCGGGGGCGGCGCCGAGGTGACGGAGGCCCGGAGCCGGCTCTCCGAGTCGATGAAGAAGTTGCCGCTCGCCGCGACGCGCTCGCCCTCGGTGAGGCCGGAGAGCACTTGAACCCGCCCGCCCGCGCGCACTCCCACCTGGACGGCCCGAGGCTCGAAGCGGCCGGCCTTCACCTCGACGAAGACGTAGCGGTGCTCGCCGGTGTCGATGACGGCCTCGGTGGGGACGGTGAGTCCCTCGGAGGAGGGGAGCTCCACCTCCACGGTGCCAAAGAGGCCGGGCTTGAGGCGCCCGTCGGGGTTGGCGAAGGCGACGCGCAGGGGCAGGGTGCGCGTCTGCGGGTTGAGCGTGGGATAGACGGAGTCGATGCGGCCGGAGAAGAGCTCGCCCGGGTAGGCCTCCAGGCGGAGCTGGACGGGGAGGCCCTTGCGGACCTGGGCGATGTCGCGCTCGTACACCTCGGCCATCACCCACACGCGCGAGAGATCCGTCACCTCGAAGAGCTGCCGAGCCGGCTCCACCCGGTCTCCCTGGGCCACGGCGAGCGCGGTGACATAGCCACTCACCGGGCTGTGGAGGGTGAGCGCTTGCTGCGGCTCGCCGGCGGCCTCGAGGGCGGAGATGTCCGAGGGGGAGATGCCCAGCAGGCGCAGCCGCTCGCGGATGGGACCGGCGGTGTCTCCGCCCCATTGCCTGGCTTGCAACAGCTCGCGCTGAAGCAGCAGCAGCTCGTCGCTGGAGATGGCCGCGAGCGGCTGTCCCTTCGTCACCCGCGCCCCCTGTTCGGCGACGAAGAGCTTCTCGATGTAGCCGCTCACGCGCACGGACACGCGAGCCACCTTCGACTCATCCACCGTCACGCGGCCGGACAAGGAGAGCCGGTTGCCGAGCGGTTGCCGCCGCACGGCCTCGACGCGCATGCCCAAGGCTTGGACTTGCGAGGGCTCCACCTCCACGGGAACGAGCCCAGGAACGCTGGAGCCGCCTGGGCTGGAACCCTGGGCCTGCGCCGCGCCACTCGCCGTGCTGGGAGCCGCGGGCTTCATCGGCACGAGGTTCATGCCGCAGATGGGACACTGGCCGGGCTTGTCCGAGAGGACCTGCGGGTGCATCGGGCAGGTGTACCGGGTGGCCTCGGGTTCGGTGCGTGAACCTCCGAAGAGGGCCAGCCCTCCGGTGTAGAGCGCCGCGAGCGCCATGAGCCCCAGCAGCCCCCAGCGCACGGCGGCCATGAAGCGAGTGCCACGAGGTGGTGCTTCCTCACCCTCGGGGAGAGGGGCCTGCGGGAGCGGGCTCATGGCTGGCCCTCCGGAAACAGAGAGAGTCCCAAGGCCCTGCGCAGGTCCGCGATGGCATCCCCGAGCGCCGCCCGCTGGCGAAGCCGGGAGAGCTGCGCATCGAGCAGGGCGCTCTCGGCCTCCAGGAGGGCGACGAGCTCCATCTGCCCGGTGGAGTACGCGGCGCGTGTGGCCTCCAGGGTTCGCTCCGAGCCCGGGATGATCTTCTCCTCGGTGACGCGGAGCTGGGCGGCGGCGGCGGCGGCGCGAGCCCGAGCCTCGGCGGCCTCGTAGCGAGCCACGTTCTCCGCGGACGTCTGGGCAAGGTGCGCTGCCTCTTGCAGGCGCAGCGCCTGGGCGGCCTCGGCGGCGCGTCGCTCGGACAGCCAGGGCAGGGGCACCTGGAGCATGACGGCGAAGGCGTCCGGCATGCCCGGCATCAGCATGTAGTCAAAGCCGACCATGATCTCCGGGAAGCGCCGGGCCTGAGCGGCGAGGGCGGCGCTCTCCTGGGCTCCGGCGGCGCGGAGCTTGGCCGCGATCACCTCGGGGCGCTCGGCCGAGCCCGAGGGCAGCTCAGCCTCTGGAGCCGCGGCGGGAGGCAGCGGAGCCTCCACGGGCCGGCCGAGCAGCGCGTTGAGCAGGGCGCGGGTGCCCTCGAGGTTCTCCCGGAGCCCCTCGATGCTGGCGTGTTGCCGGTGCAGCTCCGTCTCGGCGCGCAGCAGGTCCGCCTGACGGGCCTGACCGGCGGCGTAGCGGGCGCGCACGGCGGCGAGGGTCTGCTCGCCCAACTGCAAGTGGCGTCCATGAGCCTCCAACTCCTGCTCCATGAGCCAGGAGCCGGTGAGGGCATGAGCCACCTGGGCCTCCAACCGCAGGCGCGCGGCCACGGAGTCAGCCTCACGAGCGGCGACGGCTGCCTCCGCCGCCTTGCCCGCCTGGGCGAGCTGTCCGGGGAAGGGGAGCGTCTGGCGGATGCCCACCATGTGCATGTTGGTGGCGGTGGGATCGAAGGGCCGCGCCAGGGGCTGTTGCCACGCCTGATAGGAGAGGCTGGGCATGGGCCAAGCTTGAGCGCCCGCGGCACCGGCCCGCTCGGCCTCGGTGGCCACCTGGGCCTGAGCCACCTCGGGGTTGTGTTGCAGCGCCTCGTGGACGGCGCTGCGCAAGTCCATCACCTCTGCGGGCTGGGCCTGCGCGGACACCACCAGCGCGAGCCCGCCCATGACGACTGACAAGGACATGTACGTTCCTCCAGCGGCGTTCCCTGGGGAGCACCGCCCGGTAGAGGGCAACCCGGGCACGGAGGCGCGCAGAGCGGAGCTCGAACGGACAGCTCAAGCCTGGGCGGAGCGCTCCATCCATGCCGCAGCACACGGGAGACCGGATGCTGCCGGTGGGCTCATCTCAGCAGCGGGCGGTTGAGCTGGAGGGGCGGGGAGGCGGCGGCCAGCCGAGGCGGTTCGCGCGGGGTGCTGCGAGCCACGACCGGGAGGAAGACGGCCGGGCGCGTGACGACAGCGGCCTCAGTGCCCTGGAGCTGGCGGGCCTGGAGCGCGGCAGGAGGCGTGGCGGGCGCGGCGCGCACCACGCAGCACTCCTGTCTCAGGCTGGGGCCTGCCGCGGGCGCGGCCTTCTTGCAGTGGGGGCAGGAAGGAGGGCACGCGGCGCGGACGGACATGGCCCGGCACTCCACGGACGCCAGCGCGGGAGTGGCGATCCACCCCGTGAAGGCGAGCAGCAACAGAGGAGTGAGGGCGCGCGACCACATCCGAAGAGCGAGCTTAGGAAGCCCTCTCGAAGCGCTTCAAGAGAAACCGGCGGCTCGGACTCAGAGCCGCTCGTCGATGGCGCGGTTGCTCATCTCATCCGCGGCGGCATTCATCTCGCGCGGCACGTGAACGAGCTTCACCCGGGAGAAGTCGTTGAGGAGCTTCACCGCCTCCTCATAGAGCGGGCGCAGGGTGGGGCTCTTCACCTGGTAGCGGCCGCCCAACTGGCGGATGAGCAGCTCGCTGTCGGCGAAGATTTCAATCTCCTTGGCGCCCAGGGACTTGGCGTGCTTCAGGCCGATCAGCAGCCCCATGTACTCGGCATAGTTGTTCGTCTGGGTGCCCAGGTACTTGCCGAGCTTGGCCACCACCTGTCCGCCCGGCTCCACCAGCACGGCGCCCGCGCCGCTGGGGCCTGGGTTGCCGCGCGCCGCTCCATCCGAGTACAGCCGGAGCCGAGGCGTGGCCCCGCGAGCGGTGGACTCCTCGGCGGTGGGGAGCGAGCCCGGAGCCGCGGCCGGGGCCTCGGCCTCTGCCGAGTTGGCGTCCAGCCGCTCGGCGGCCTCCTCCAGCATCTGCCCCAGCCGCTCGCGGGTGAGCCCGCGAAACGCCCGCACCGTCGCCGTCAGGGGTTCCTCTCGCGCGATGTGGCGGAGGAGGTCGGCCTCGGAGGGCTTCGGCATGGCGGGCGTGGAGGGACGAGCCTACTTCGCGGTGGGCTCGGCCAGCGCCTCGACCGCATAGATGATGCGGTGGCACGAGGGACACACGTCCGTGCCCAGCGAGGTGCGCAGCTGGTTGTAGAGCTGCGGGGGCACGTTCATGTTGCAGCCCTGGCAGGTGCCGGCCACCACGCCGACCAGCGCGGGCAGCTTCTTCTTGCGGATGGTCTCGTAGCGCCGCAGCAGGTTGGCGTCCACGGTGGCGGCGGCTCCGGAGCGCTGGCCCTCGAGCGCCTTCACCTGGCCCTCGGCGTCGGCCAGCTTGGTGCGCAGCTCGGCCATGCGGGCCCCCAGCTGCTGCTGCCGGGCGGAGAACTCCACCTCCTTGCCCTTGACGGCCTCTCGCGCGGCGGCGAGCGTCTTGGTGAGCTCCACCAGCTCGTCGGCCATGGTGAGGTTCGCCTTCTTGGCGATGTCGATCTCCCGGGCCAGGGCGGAGTACTCGCGGGTGGAGCGCTGCTCCGCGAGCCGCGCCTCCCACTTCTTCACCTTGTCCTTCTCGTCGGCGATGTTCTGCTCGAGCTGGAGCTTCTGCCGCTCGATGTCCGCCAGCCGGTTGCGCTCGGCTTCGATTGCGCTCCGCGCCGCGCCAAGCTCACGCTCCAGCTCAGCGATCTGCCGGGGATGGATGTCCGCGGCCTTGCGCAGGGCGGCCGCTTCCATGTCCACCTTTTGCAGCTCCGCCAGAGCCTTCAGTTTCTCCCGCAAATTTGCTGCCTCCCACGAGGACCACACCGCAGGTGCGGCCTGCGCTCATCTACCAACAAAACGTATTGGGGTCCAACGCCCAGATCATTCCAAGTTCATCCCCCCGTCCGAATCGGTGGGGTTTGAAACGGACCGCCGGAACCATTAGACGAACCCCGTGCGACCCTTTCCCTCTGTCTCCGCGCTGGTGCTGCTGGCACTGGCGCCCGCCTGCCGGCCTTCCTCAGAGTCCAACCCTGCCCAGCCCGCCCCGGCTTCCACCTCGGCTCCGGCGCCCGCCCCGGCCGCGCCTGCCGGGCGGGGGATCGTCGAGGGCACGGTGCGGTTGGTTGGCACCCCGCCCCCTCCCATCCTCTACGAGACCACCGCCAGCGCGGTGGGCGCCTGTGGAGAGAAGGTGGCCGATCGCTCACTCTCCTTAGGGAAGCAGGGCGCGCTGGCGAACGTGGTGGTGTCGCTGGGGGACGGGGCCTCGCTGCCGTCCGAGGGCGTCACCCCCGCGCCGGCCGTGCTGGACCAGAAGAGGTGCGCCTACGAGCCCCCAGCCCTGGCGGCCCGAGCGGGCTCCACCCTGGAGGTGCGCAACTCGGACCCCGTCATGCACAATGTGCGCGCCGTGTCGGGGGCCCAGTCCGTCTTCAACGTGGCCATGCCGCTGGAGGGGATGAGCCTGAAGAAGCCGCTGCCGGCCGCTCCGGGCACCGTCCAGGTGAAGTGCGACGTCCATCCCTGGATGCACGCGGTGGTGCGCACCTTCGATCATCCCTTCTTCACCACCACGGACGAGCACGGCCACTTCCGGCTCGAGGTCCCCGAGGGAACGCACACGCTGGTGCTCTGGCACGAGCGGCTGCCCGAGGTGTCCAAGCCCTTCACCGTGAAGGCGGGGCAGACCGTGCAAGTGGGGCAGGACTGGGCGGTAGAGGCGCTTCATTAACCCAGGTGAGTCAAAACCGACGCCCCCCTGTCTGATCCGGGCACAGTATTCCCCGACTATGTCCTAAATCTGGAGGGGGTATGGGGCCCCCCTCCCGGCAAGTGGCCGGAATGTCGAGAAACCGAAACCCCATTTTGGTTCTGGCGGAAAAATTGCTATGGAGTAGCCCGAATCGCTTGGGGGAGAAAGCCCGCATGCAAGCCAAGAAGAACGCACAGACCGGGGCTGACATCCGCACCGAGGACACCAAGGCGCCACGCCCGGTGGGGATGCAGGCCATGGGACCGACGCTGTACGAGCAGATCCGTCGCGTCCTGGTCGAGATGAAGCTGGTGTCCGAAAACTGAACAGGCCCCTGTAGGGGTATGGCGTGCCGGGCCCCGCTCGCTAAGAGGGGGCTCTGCCCGCGAGGCCCCTCTTTCTGGGGCCCCGTCATCACCCTGAGGACAGGCTGGGGTGGGGAGGACCCCCCCGGTTAGATGTCCTCTTCCTCGGCCGGCTCTTCCGCCGCGTCGTCGTCGAAGGAGTCGAGATCCTCCTCCTCCTCGGCGGCCTCGGGCTCCTCCGGCTCCGGCTCAATGACCTTCGGAGCAGCGGCCAGGCGGCCACGGCGCCCCTCGGAGGCCGGCTTGAGGGCCGGGCTCTCGCGCTGGTCCGCGCCGCATTTCGGGCAGAGCGGATCCGGCTTCTTCATGTCATAGAACTTCGTGCTGCACTTGAAGCAGACGTACTTTGATCCGAGGTCCTTCGCCGGCATCTCGCCACCTTCTGGAAACGAGGAAAGCTGAAACCCAAGGCGCGGGTGTGTAGTTGTCCCTCGCGAACGTGTCAACGGGACGTTTTGCACCTGTACCTTCTGGAGTAGCATCCCCCACCCGTTTCCCCAGCGCGCATCGGTCGCTCCATTGAACTTCTCGTGTGACAATTGTCAGAGGCGGTACTCCATCGCGGACGAAAAGGTCCGCGGGAAGACCGTCAAGGTCCGTTGTAAGAACTGCCAGAACCTGATCTCGGTCCAGGGTCCGCCCTTTGAGATGGAGGAGAGCACCCGCGTGGTGTCTCTCGCGGACGTGGAGAAGATCCGGGAGCAGGAGCGAGCCATGGCCGCCGCCGCGCCCGTGGCCAGCGCCAACCCCTGGGAGAACGAGCCCACCCGGGCCGCCCCCGGGCGCCCGCCGAGCGCTCCCTGGTTCGTGATGGTGAAGAGCAAGCAGGAGGGCCCGCTGGACGAGGCCGGCCTGCAGGCGCTCGTGGAGAGCGGCGCCGCCAACGCGCGCAGCTTCTTCTGGCAGCAGGGCATGGCCGACTGGAAGCGAGGCTCGGACATTCCGGAGCTCGCCAACGTGTTCGCCGCGCCCCCCGCGCCCGCCCCCGCCCCCGCGCTGGACGCCGAGCCCGCCACCGTGGCCATGCGAGGCCAGCGTGGCGCCGCCGCGCGAGCCCAGCCGGAGCCGGAGCCCCAGGCGGATCAATCCTGGGACGACGTGCCCACCACGGTGGGGCGCGCTCCGGCGACGAAGGAGGCGTGGGATCTGGATCCGGTGCCCGCCGCCGCCGCCGCCCAGCCTCAGCAGCGGCAGGCGCAGCGCCAGCAGGCGGCCTGGGACATGGAGCCCGAGCCTCAGCCGCAGCAGGAGGAGCAGCCCGCGTGGGAGGACTCGGCGCAGCAGCCCGAGGCCTATCAAGAGGAGCAGCCCGCGTGGGAGGACTCGGCGCAGCAGCCCGAGGCCCAGCAAGAGGATCAGCCCGCGTGGGACGAGCCGGAGCCCGAGCAGCCCGCGGCGCGTGCGGCGAGCAGCAACGCGGGGGTGGGCGATGATCTGTTCTCGGATCTGGATCTGCCGGACAAGAACGAGCAGATGGATGAGGCCGAGCCGTCCACGGTCGTCACGGGAGACAACACGGATCCGCTGGCGTCGGTGCGAGGTGCCAAGGGCGAGCGGAAGCCCGTCGAGGACACGAACTACTACGTGGCGAAGTCGGGCGTGAAGAAGCGCAACCCGGTGTGGAAGGTGGCGCTCTTCATTCTGATCCCCCTCTTCATCGTGGTGGGCGGGGCGTTCGCGCTGGACACCCTGAACTTCGTGCCGAAGGTGAAGGTGGTGAACGCGCAGGGGCAGACGGTGGAGAAGTCCCTGCTGTTCTCGGGCGAGGGCCGCAGCGAGCTGCGGGATCGGCTGCTGGGGACCCAGAAGCCTCCGGCTCCGGCTCCGGCTCCCGCGCCGGCCACCAACGACAAGAAGCCGCAGCCGGGCGGCGCCGCGCCCAAGCCCGAGCAGGGCTCTCCGGAGGAGACGAAGGCGGCGCCGGGCACGGGCCGTTCCCCCGAGGAGCTCCAGGCGCTCATGGGGGATGGGGCGAAGACGGAGGTCAACCCCACGGTGCGCAAGGACACCGAGGTGGCGCCCAAGGACGCGGCGAGCACGGGCGGGCCGCCGGCCGAGGACATCCAGAAGGTGGTGGAGAAGTCCCAGGGCGCCTTCCAGGGTTGCGTGGAGACGGAGCTGCGCAAGAACCCGTCCTTCAAGGGCGGCAAGGTGGTGCTGGTGGCCACCGTGGGCACCTCGGGCGTGGTGAAGAGCGCCAAGCTGGACCGCAAGGAGCTGGACGCCTCGAACGTGGGCGACTGCATCAAGAAGAGCGCCAAGCGGATGGTGTTCCCGGCCTTCAAGACGGATGACGGCTCGGGCGAGGTGGATCTGGAGATCCCCCTGGTTCTCTCCTCTGGGGCGATGTAACAGGCGCTTATGTACCTGGGACGCGTCCTTGGCACGGTGGTGTGCGAGCGGAAGTACGAGGGGCTCGAGGGCAAGCGCTTGCTCGTGGTCCAGCCGTTGGACCACAAGCGCGAGCCCATGGGCAGCCCCGAGGTGGCCGTGGACACGGTGTCCGCGGGCCGCGGCGAGCTGGTGTACCTGGTGGGCAGCCGCGAGGCGGCGCTCGCGCTGGAGCCCTGGTTCGTGCCGGTGGACGCCGCGATCGTCGGCATCGTGGACGCGGTGGACGTATGAACCTGTGCAAGGTGCTCGGCAGCATCACCTCCACCCTGAAGCACCCGGCCTTCGAGGGCCGCAAGCTGATGGTGGTGCAGCCGCTGGATGAGAAGCAGCAGCCCCAGGGCAAGAGCTTCATCGCCGTGGACCACACCTCCTCGGCGGGGCCGGGGGACGTGGTGCTGGTGATGCGCGAGGGCACCGGGGTGCGGCAGATCCTCGGAGACAAGACGCTGCCCATCCGCTCGCTGATTGTGGGAGTGGTGGACGGGGTGGACGCGTGAGCGAAGGGTTCGTGCCGCTGCCGAAGCTTCGGGCGGACGTGGTGGACACGTCGCGCCGCATGCACGAGAACGGCTGGGTGGCCAACCACGACGGCAACGTCTCGGTGCGGCTCAAGGGCGAGCGGTTCTTGATCACCTGCACGGCGGTGTCCAAGCGGGACATCGACGACGCGTCGCTGCTGCTGGTGGACGCGCAGGGCAAGGTGCTGGAGGGGCGGCGCAAGCCCTTCAGCGAGCTGGAGCTGCACCTGGCCATCTACCGGGCGCGTCCGGAGGCCATGGTGGTGCTGCACGCGCACCCGCCGGTGGCCACGGCGTTCGGGCTGGTGGGGCAGGAGCTGTCGCCCATCGCGCTGCCGGAGATGGTGGTGTCGCTGGGAGACCGGGTGCCCACGCTGCAGCGCGCGCTGCCGAGGGATCCCGAGGGCGTCAAGCGCGTGGAGGCCGCGGCCTCCGAGTACGACGCCTTCCTGATGACTGGCAACGGCGCCCTCACCCTGGGCGAGGATCTGACGCAGGCGCTGCTGCGGATGGAGCTCGTGGAGCACTACGCGAAGATCCTGATGGCCGCGCGCTCGCTGGGCACGGTGCAGCCGCTGGCGCCGGCGGACGTGCAGAAGCTGCTCGAGGCGCGCAAGAAGGCGGGACTTGGACCGCGCCGCTAGTCCACCGGCGCGGACGTCGAGCCGGCTGCCGCGCACGGTGGTGGTGCTCGGCCTGGTGTCGCTGCTGACGGACGTGAGCGGCGAGATGATCTTCCCGCTGCTGCCGGCGTTCCTCGCGGCGAGGCTGCCGGCGGTGCCGCTGCTGCTGGGCACGATGGAGGGGCTGGCGGACCTGGTGTCCGCGCTGCTCAAGTACCAGTCGGGCGCGTGGGCGGACCGGGCGCGGAAGCTCAAGCCGCTGGTGCTGCTGGGGTACGGGGTGTCGAGCCTGGCCCGGCCGATGATGGCCTTCATCACCCAGGTCTGGCAGCCGCTCTTGATTCGCTCGTTGGATCGGGTGGGCAAGGGCGTGCGCAGCAGCCCGCGCGACGCGATCATCGCCCACACGGTGTCCGAGGGCATGAGGGGCCGCGCCTTCAGCTTCCACCAGGGCATGGACCATGCGGGAGCGGCGCTCGGTTCGCTGGCGGCGCTGCTGCTCGTGGCGGCCGGGCTGAAGGCGGAGCAGGTATTCCTCGTGGCGGCGGTGCCGGGCTTTCTGGGCGTGCTGGCCATCCTCCTGGCCTCCGAGCCGGAGCGTGAGCCGCCCCCCGCGCAAGCCAGTGGCACGGCTCGCGAGCCTGTGCCGAGGCGGCTGGCGTACTACCTCGTCCCGGTGGCGCTCTTTGGGATCGCCAACTCCACGGATGCGTTCATCCTGCTCAAGCTGAGCGAGGAGGGCGCCAGCCCGGCGCTCCTGCCGCTGGGATGGCTGCTGCTGCACGTGGTGAAGGCGGCCGTCTCCTATCCGGCGGGGTGGCTGGCGGATCGGCTCGGCGCCGCGCGGCTGGTGATGACGGGGTGGGTGCTCTACGCGCTGAGCTACGTGGCGCTCTCGTGGGTGCACGGGTTGACGGGCACGCTGATCGTCATGAGCGTGTATGGGCTGTATTACGCGCTCTCGGAGGGGGCGGAGAAGTCGCTGCTCGCCTCGCTGGTGCCGGCGTCGGCGCGGGGGCGCTCGTTCGGTCTGTTCAACGCGCTGACGGGAGGCGCGTCCCTGGTGGCGGGGCTGCTCTTCGGAGCGGTGTGGACGCGCTGGGGGAGCTCCTCCGCCTTCCTCGCGGCGGGGATCCTCGCGGCGCTGAGCGCCCTGCTGCTCGTGGTGCTGCTCCCGCGCGCCCGCGCTTCGTGAATCGAGGCAGTGCATGGAACGGAACTGGCGCAGGAGAGGTGTGGGGCTGGGGCTGCTCACCGGGGCCTTGGTGCTGGGGCTGTGGTACGTGAGCATGAGGGCTGAACCGCTCCAGGACCCGGCGGGTTCGCCGCCCGCGAGCGTGGCTCCCACGCAGCGCGAGGCGGATGAGTTTGCCCAGCATGCCCTGGAGGCCATGAGAGCCGCGGGCGTCCGCGGTGAGCTGCGGTACGATCCAGAGCACTTCACCCTCCACGTGCCGGAGCTCGAGGGCCAGTCAGCCCTGACGATCTCGCTCAGCAACTTCTATGACGAGTACCGTGCCAGCCCCCCCGAACAGCGCATGCACGCGCTGGAACGGCTGGCGCGCTTCAGCGCTTCGCAGCCGAAGGGCCCCACGACGTATGCCGCGGCGCGCTCCGCGCTCCTGCCGGTGGTGCGCCCGCGCTCCTACTTCGAGCTGCTCAAGCTGGGGGAGCTCGGTAGCCCCAAGGACGGGGGAGTGGGGAGCGGCGAGGTGCCCGTGGTCTGGCGGCCCCTGGGCGAGGTGCTGAGCGTGGCGCTCGTGCTCGATACAGAGGAGGCCATGAAGTACGTCAGCCCCGAGGATCTCTCAAAGTGGGGAGCCACCTTCGAGCAGGCCTCCGCTGACGCTCTGGAGAACCTGCGCCGAAAGAGCTCGGAGGACCTGGAGACGCTGGCTCCAGGGACGTGCCGCGCCCGGTGGGGGGACAGCTATGCCTCGTCGCGCCTGGTGCTGGACGAGGTGGTGGGCCGCTGTCCGGTGCAAGGCGAGCCTGTCGTGCTGGTGCCCAACCGGGACGAACTGCTCGTGACGGGCTCGAAGGACGACGAGGGGCTGTTCAAGGTGGCCGAGTGGGCCCTGGCGGCCTACGAGGCGCCGCGCCCGGTGGATGGGCGAGCCTTGCGCAGGACGGCCCAGGGCTGGGTGCCATTCCTTCCTCCCAAGGGGAGCAAGTCCTGGCCGGCCTTCCGCAAGCTCCTGGTGGAGAGCCAGCAGCGCGACTACGCCGCCCAGGGCGCGGAGCTGGATCAGCGGAACCAGCAGCAAGGCGTGGACGTCTTCGTGGCCGAGTTCATTCCCTATCAGGACGAGCACGGCAATGTCTTCAGCCAGGCGACGTGGATCCGGGGGAGCGACACGCTGTTGCCGCGCGTGGACATGGTCATCTTCATGGACTCGGAGAAGGGCCCCGAGGCTCCGCCGGTGGCGGTGGTGCGCTGGGAGGTGGTGGAGCGGGACGTGGGAGCGCTGCTCTCACCGGTGGAGGGGCTCTACCCCGTGCGTTACCGGCTCAAGGGGTTCCCGTCGGAGGCACAGCTTGCGCGCTGGAAGAAGGACCCGAGTGTCATGGATGTGCCGTGAGCGGACGGAGCACGGAGCGCCCGAGGCGTCGCCGGAGCTTCAGTGGGCCTGCTGCTGGGCGAACCGCTGGGCCTCGCGGAAGAACTGGGTGCAGGAGTAATCGAGCGGCGCATCGAGCCCGTTGAGGGCATGGGCGGCGCGCAGGAAGGGCAGCCAGGCCCGGTCGCCGATGATGACGGCGGACTCCATGAAGTTCTCGCGAGGCACCCACTGGCCGCCGAGCATCTTCACGAGGTAGTGGCCGAGCCAGGCTCCCAGCAAGGTGATGAGCTCGACCTTCTGCGCGCGGGTGATGTCTTTTCCCCAGCGGAAGTGCCACAGGCGCCAGTCCAGCCGGGGCAACGCCTCCAGGGTGCCGTCCAGGACGGCGGGCACGTCTTTGTGGAACAGGGCGATGAGCTGTTCGGCCCAGAGGTTGCGGTAGCTGTTGATGCGCTTCTTCACATCCGCCACGTCCGGAGCGGGAGCCTGTGAGGCGGGGATCCACTCGGAGACGGGGGGAGGGCGGTAGCGGTTGAAGAGTTCGACGTTCTGGCGCTTGTCCTGGAGGCCTCGGAAGTCCACCTCCCACATGATGATCTCGGCCACATCCGGGTGGAACTGGATGGGGATGGGCGAGAAGACCAGGGAGCGCTGGCGCAGCGTAGCGAGGGTGGAGTCCAGGTTGAGCTCGGGGCGCAGGTGCACGAGCGCGCGAGCCTGCGCGAGCCGAGCCTCCTCGGAGTCGAAGTCCGCGGGAGTGGGGCGGGTGAGGCAGAGGAAGGCGCCGTGGGGCAGCTCCTCCATGAGGTAGCACGGGGTGGAGAGCAGGCGCTGGCGGCCGATCCGCTCCACCATGTGCGGGCCGAAGACGTTGAGCCAGAATGTCTCGTAAACGGGGCGAGCCAGGCTCACGTCCTCCGCGGTTGGGTCTGTTCCCATGCGGAGTTCGGTGAAGCTGTGGCCCAAGCCAAAGGACAGGGGGATACTTGCAGCCAAGGCACGAACGAGAGAGAGCAGGTGCCCCGCGCGCTTCTCGGCTTGGCCCGATTCGCGAAAGAAGGCGAAGGGCCTCAGGTGGAGCGTCACGAAGAAGTGGGGACCGATGTCTTGCCCCCAACCCGTGAGCGACAACCTGCCTTCGGGCAGCTTGGAGCGCACCAGCATGAGACTCCGGACACCACCAGCGTTGTCTGTCTCGTGGAAGCGCTTGTGGAGCGTCTGCCGCGAGTACTTCAGACGGCGATTGAGATACAGCTTGTCCAGGCGCAGTTCCGGATCGAGGGACTCAATAACCTTCAGCACGGGCTCCAGCCCCTCGAAGCCCCGATCAAACGGGTTGAAGGGAGAGAAGAGCTTCAGGATGAGCTCGTCGGACTGGTTCCAGTCGTCAGGGGACGTTGACATGGAAATGGAGGTCAACTCCACGATCCTTGGCTTCTTCGAAGAGAGCCTCCCGGATTTCGTTCGAGAGGTTCGTTCCGTCATAGACGATGTGCACCCGAGAGACGACGACCTTCTGCCCGAAGAGCGGGTGGCCGCGTCTGCGCACCTCGACGGTGCCTCCATACTTCGTCTTGGCTTCCTCGGCATCCACCTTGAATTGCTTGACGGCGTCGTCTGGGCTCTTGCGGGAGAAGTCGTGCTGCTTGTCACTGTAGGAGTGGGCAGTAAGCGTGCGGCCCTTTCCCACGGTGGTCTCATCCACGACGAACTGGTCCGAGTAGGTGATTGAAGCGCTGTCCTCGTGCGCCAGCCC
Organism: Hyalangium sp.; assembly: GCF_045802625.1. Classification (NCBI taxonomy): domain Bacteria; kingdom Pseudomonadati; phylum Myxococcota; class Myxococcia; order Myxococcales; family Archangiaceae; genus Hyalangium; species Hyalangium sp. Next base: position 21,107 of record NZ_JBJMQP010000011.1, read on the forward strand.
CAGGTTGTCCGCTACCAGCGGGCGTTTCATCCCTTGTGGCAACAGCCGCTCCCCACCCGCTGCTCGTGCCTCCTGCTGCATCTCCCGTGTCACGCCGCGCTGGAACTCCAGGGAGCGCTGGAAGCGGCTCAGCAGGGCGTCGTAGCTCTTCCAGGTCAGCGGCGGCTGGGTCTCCGTCTCGCCTGGGGGCAGAGGCCGCTTGCCCGTGAGTTCCTCGTACCGTCGCTCCCAATAGGCCACGTACTGGCCCCACCGCGGGTGGTCTGTGGCCACTCCCTGAGGTGGCCGGCCGCGCTGGGGACGGTAGCGTGCGAGCTCCTCCACGCGGGCCGGTTGCCGGGGGCCTGGCTCCAGCGCTTCGGCCTCGGCCAGGCGAGCCGCCTCAGCCGCGGCCTCTTCCGCAGCGAGCGCCCCTTCCGCGCTCGGAAGTGCCACCCGCTGCTCGAGGGTGGCCTCTCGGGCCAGCCGCTCCGCTTCCTCCGCAAGAACTTTCGCCTCGGCCGCTCCTGCTTCCGACTCCGCCAGGCCCGCAGGGCCCGTCTTCAGCGCGGTGCCGGCCACCAGCACGTTCAGCGCCGCGTCGAGCACGGCATTGCGCACGCCCTGGAGCTTCGCCTGCCGGGAGAAGCTGCCGGCCAGCAGTCCTCGCAGGCGCAGTCCTCCCGCCCCGCGCGAGGGGATGAACTCGTCCAGGAAGCTCCACTGCACCGTGCACGCCGGTGCCGTGGCGCACTTGAAGCCCAGCGCTTCTTGCGCCAGCACGCTCCCGCTCTGCTGGATCGCGCTCTCCAATTGGCCGAACAACGCCCGCGCTCGCGCATCCCCCGCCAGCGAATCCGCGTACACCCGCTCCAGGTGCTCGGAGCGGTGCACCAGCAGCACCGCCGAGCGTTCCCCCTCCAACCTGCCCGCCGTATCGCAATAGAGGCTGTAGTCGAAGGGAGGCGCCACGTCGGCGCGCAGCTCCTCCAGGGGCACTGCTCCGGGCTCGCCACAGTCGCTGCCGAGCAACGCGGTGGACAGCAGCAGGAGCAGCGCCAGCGGGACGAAGCGAGGCATGAGGCCAAGCCTCACACCCCACCCCCTGTGGCCAGAAGAACCCTAGGGATCCAGCCCGCAACGGCTCAGCTCGCGCGGGCTGTAACCATGAAGCGCTCGGGGGTTGCGCGGGCGCGGCAAACCCGAGAGGGAAGGCTCAGAGGTCGAAGTTCCCCGGCGGGGCCTGCTTCTTCTTCGCTCGCTTCCGGGCCTTGCGCACCTCTTCGCGCAGCGCCTCGGTGGCCTGGGCATCCACCTTGCCCGTGTCGAGATCGATGACGTCCCCCTCGCGCACCTCGGGCGCCAGCTCGGCCCGAGGCCGGGTCACTTGACGGCCATCCACGACGAGCACGGCCAGTCCTTCCTCGAAGCGATCCACGGTGGCCTTGGGCATGGGGCTCTCCTCAGGGGTGGCAATCGTCAGAGGGCTTGCGCTCTCGCATGGCCTCTTCACGGGAGTCGTAGGTGATCAGGTTCTGGGGGGAGATCCTCTTGACGGTGCGGCAGCTCGCCTTGTGGAAGATCTGGCTGTTCTTGCTGGCGTAGTACTTCTCGCCCGCTGGCGCTGGCCTCTTGCCTGGGTGGCTCGCGTGCTCGTCGGAGTCATCCGGGGCGGCCTTCGCCACCTTCTTGAAGTGAGAGAAGTCCACGTCGCCCTCCGCCTTCGCGCTCACCGCTTTCACGGGGACGGCCTTCACGGGCTCCGGCTTCGCGACGGCCGGGACTGGCGGAGGCGGGACGGCGGGGGTGGGGTTCTTCGCCTCGGGAGAGAAGGCGTATTGGGTGGTGGGCGCCTCGCCCGGGTGGAGCTTCTGCGGGGTGAGCACGAACTGCTGGCCATCGCTCACCGCGTGCACCTCGCCATCCTCGTCGGTGCGGAACAGGTGCGCATTCGTGGCCTTCAGCCGATCGAGCACGGACGGGGCCGGCATGCCGAGCTTGTTGCCCGCGCCCACGCTGAGGATGGCCGCCCGCGGGTTGACGGCCTGGAGGAACGCCTCGCTCGTGGCGAAGTCCGCGCCGTGAGCCCCCACCTTGAGCAGCGTGGAGCCCAGCCCCGCTCCGCCCTTCAACAGCGCCGCCTCCGTCTCGGCCCGAGCGTCGCCCGCGAAGAGCACGGACGTCTTTCCATAGGTGAGGCGCAGGACGATGGAGTTGGCCGCTGGCTCCCCGGGGACAAGCGGTTCGCTGGGCGCGCGAGGCCACAGCACCGTCAGCTCCGCGCCCTTGCCCAGCGGCAGGCGCGTCAGCTCCTTGGGCTGGGACGGGTTGGGCGCGGGCGAGAAGATCTCCACCCCTCGCGAGCCGATGGCCGTGAGCAGCGCGTCATACTCGGAAGGCGTCCCGGGAAGCTGCGGCTCCAGGAGCCGGCGCGGATTGGCCACCTTCTGGACCGCGTCCAGCGCTCCATAGTGGTCCGCCGCCGGGTGGGTGAGGACCACGAGATCCAGCCGCGTGACGAGCAGCTCCGGCAGCCGGTTGACCAGGTGGTTGACGGCCGAGGCCGGACCCGCGTCCACCAGGACAGTCCGTCCCTCGGGAGAGACGATGAGCGCGGAGTCCCCCTGGCCCACGTCGAAGAAGTAGACGTGGAGCTTTCCGTCCGGCGCGCTCCCCAGGAAGTGCTCCGCCGCGCTGGGGCGAGGTGCCGGGGACGGAGCGGGAGCAGGCGGCTCCTTCTTGCACGCCGTGACGAGCAGCAGGCCCAGCAGTGGCAGCAGGCGCGCTTTCATGGGTTGCAGTCCTCCGCGGGGCGGTGCTCACGAGCGGCGGCGGCACGGCTGGTGTACACCGTGCGCTCCTTCGTCTTCGCCCGCTTGAGGGTGGCACAGTCCTCGCGGTGGAAGACCTCGCTGCCCTTGAGGCTCACGAAGCGCAGGTTGCTCAAGGCGGCGGGAGCAGGGGGGCTCTCGGAGGGGGCAGGTGTCTTCCCCGAGGCCAGGACGGTAGTGCCCTTGCCTCGAGCCGTGGCCAGCGCCGCGCCCGAAGGGCCCGGCGGGGCCGTGGAGCTCGTGAGCGCTGAGCTGGCACTCGCGGTGGAGGGCCGCACCTCGCCCTGAGCGACGAAGCGGGAGGTGTCCCCCTTCTCGGCCTGAAGGGTGACGGTGTTCCCGTCGCTCACGGCTTTGACTTCACCCTGTTGATCCGTGCGGAACACGTGCGCTCCCACTGCCGAGAGCCGCGAGAGCGCCTCCGCGGTCGGGTGGCCGTAGTCATTGCCCACGCCGCAGGAGATGACGGCGGCCTTGGGCTTCACCGCCGCCAGGAACGGCTCGGTGGAGGAGTACCGCCCGCCGTGGTGCGCCACCTTCAGCACGGTGGAGGTGTAGTCCACCTGCTTGCGGAGCAGGGCCGCCTCGGTGTCCGGCTCCGAGTCCCCACTGAAGAAGAACGCCGTCCGGCCATAGCTGAGCCGGGTGACAACGGAATTGGAGTTCGGATCCGAGCGCGTGTTCTTGAGGAACGGCTCCAGCGGATAGCGCGGCCAGTACACGGTGAGCACGGCGCCCTCGCCCAGGCCCACCGTGAGGAAGCTGTCCGGCGCCTGGGGGTTCGGCTCCGGAGACATCACCTGGCCCACCTGCTTGCCCACGAAGTCGAGCAGATCGCGGTACGCCGCGCTCGGGTGATCAAAGCCCGAGTCCATGAACCGCTTGGCCCCCACCGCCTGGATGGCCTCCTTCAGGCCCCCGAGGTGATCCAGGTGCGGGTGCGTCAGGATGACGAGATCCAACGGCTCATGGACGAGCTGCCGCAGCCGGCTGGCCAGACGCTCCCGGGCCTCGGGAGGCCCGCCGTCGATCAGCACCGTCTTGCCGGTGGGCGAGACGATGAGCGCGGAGTCCCCCTGGCCCACATCCAGGAAGTACACCGTGAGAGGCTTGCCGGAGGAGGCTGGCTGCGCCAGGGCTGGCAGGGTCGCGAGGAGAAGGACGAGGAGGCTAAGCAGCCGGGAGGGGGCCATCACAGGGCGACTCTAGCCCCAGCGGCGCCCTGTAAGGCACCCGGCAAGCACCCGGGCAGGCTCGTCCGAATGCTTCCCGAGGGACCCCCTTCTGGGCTACATCCCGCCTCATGGCCGAGGCTGATGACGTGAACCAGGTCGTCGACGAGATCGCCGACCGTGTACGCCGCAGGATGCAAGCCCTCCGAGCAGGCAAGGAGCAGCCCTGCACCACCTCTCCCGGACCCGGGGCCCGGGATGACTCCAGCTCCTCCGCGCAGCGCGCGGGCGATGGGCCCAGCAACAATGGGAGCGCCGGATCATGTGCGCCCTCCTGCGACGTGTGCCCCAACGTGAGCAGCTGCGGCACGGTGGGCGCGGTGAAGGCAGGCGCGGCGCGCATCTCGCCCGAGTCCATCCGCACCAGCGCGGACATCGCGCCCTATATCGATCACACGCTGCTCAAGCCCGAGGCCAGCCGGGAAGAGGTCATCAAGCTGTCCGAGGAGGCGCGCAAGCACGGGTTCGCCACGGTGTGCGTGAACTCGGTGAACGTGGCGCTGGCGGCGCGAATCCTGGCGGGCTCCAAGACGGTGCCCATCGCCGTGGTGGGCTTCCCGCTCGGCGCGGCGCTGCCCAGCGCCAAGGCCTTCGAGGCGCGCGAGGCCATCCGCTGCGGCGCGAAGGAGATCGACATGGTGATCAACCTCGGCGCGCTCAAGGCCAAGGACTACGCGCTGGTGCTCAAGGACATCTCCATGGTGGTGGAGGCCAGCCGCCCGCACCCGGTCAAGGTCATCCTCGAGACGAGCCAGCTCCAGCACGAGGAGAAGATCGTCGGCTGCGCGCTCTCCAAGGCCGCGGGCGCCGCCTTCGTGAAGACGTCCACGGGCTTCAGCTCCGGAGGCGCCACCGCCGAGGACGTGGCGCTGATGCGCAAGGTGGTGGGCGATGACGTGGGGGTGAAGGCCTCCGGCGGCGTGCGCTCGTCCGAGGACGCGATGAAGATGATCCAGGCGGGCGCCAACCGCATTGGCGCCTCGGCCTCGGTGGCCATCATCACCGGCCAGAAGTCCACCGCGAAGTACTGAGAGCGCGAGGCCCGGGGGAGCACCGTGACGGATGCCCAGCGAGAGGAACTGCGCAAGCTGCTGCTCGGGCTGCACGGCCAGCTCACCGGCAAGGCGCCGCTGAAGATCGAGCCCAACCGGACCGATGACTCGAAGGTGGGCGGGGACGAGGACGAGCAGCCGCTCAACGAGATGATGCAGGCCATCGCCTCGAGCCGGAACCGGAACATGGACGGCGTGCTGGCGCGGGTGGTGAAGGCGCTGGGCAAGCTGCGCAACGAGCCGGACAGCTTCGGCGAGTGCGAGGACTGCGGCGACGCGCTGCCCTATGGCCGGCTCAAGGCCATGCCGTATGTGGAGTACTGCGTGGAGTGCCAGGGCAAGAAGGACCGGCCCAAGGGCGGGCCCACGCGCAAGAAGCTCACCGACTACACCTGACGCGCCACACGGGGCCACCCCTCGCGGGTGGAGAGGAGGCGGGACATGAACAGTACCGAGCTGAGGAAGCAGGCGGAGATCTGGCGCAGCGCGGATCCGGACCCCACCACGGCCAAGGAGCTGGAGCGGCTGCTGATCGCCGAGGATGACGCGGAGCTGGCGGACCGCTTCGCGGGCAACCTGGAGTTCGGCACCGCGGGCCTGCGCGGCGTGCTGGGGGCGGGGCCCAACCGGATGAACCGGGCCGTGGTGCGCCGCACCACCGCGGGGCTGGCCCGGTACCTCAAGGCCCAGGTGCCGGAGGTGGCCACTCGCGGCGTGGTGGTGGGCCGGGATGGCCGCCGGATGAGCGCCGAGTTCGCCGAGGACACCGCCTGCGTGCTCGCCGCCGAGGGCATCCCCGCGCTGGTGTTCTCCACGCTGGCCCCGACGCCGCTGACGGCGTTCGCCGCGCTGCACCTGGGCTCCGCCGCGGCGGTCATGGTCACCGCCAGCCACAACCCGCCCGAGTACAACGGCTACAAGGTCTACTGGGGCAACGGCGCGCAGATCGTCCCTCCTCACGACAAGGGGATCGCCGCCGCCATCGACGCGGTGGAGCCGGCCAACCAGGTGCGGCTGCTGACTCCCGCCGAGGCTCGCGCCAAGGGCCTGTGGCGGGACATCCCCAAGGAGGTGGGCGAGGCCTACCTGCAGGCCATCCTCGGGCTGCGGATGTACGGGCGCGGCTCGGACACGCTGTCCATCGTCTACACCGCGATGCACGGCGTGGGCGGCGTGTGGGTGGACCGGGCCATCCATGCGGCGGGCTTCTCGCGCTTCTTCCCCGTGGCCGAGCAGCAGCAGCCGGACGGCGCCTTCCCCACCGTGCGCTTCCCCAACCCCGAGGAGCCGGGCGCGATGGATCTCTCCATCGCCACCGCCGAGCGCCAGAAGGCGCAGCTGGTGCTCGCCAATGATCCGGACGCGGACCGGCTCGCGGTGATGGTGAGGGACTCGGCGGGCAAGCTGCGCATGCTCACCGGCAACGAGGTGGGCGTGCTGCTGGGCCACTACCTGCTCACCCAGGGCACCAAGAAGGCCCGGGCCTATGTGGCCACCACCATCGTCTCCTCGGTGCAGCTGGGGCAGATCGCCCACGAGCTGGGCGCCGCGTATGACGAGGTGCTCACCGGCTTCAAGTGGATCGCCAACCGGGCGCTGGAGCGCGAGCGCGGCGAGAGCGTCCAGTTCGTCTTCGGCTACGAGGAGGCGCTCGGCTACACCGTGGGCACGGTGGTGCGAGACAAGGACGGCATCAGCGCGGCGCTGGTGTTCGCGGATCTGGCGGCGTGGTGCGAGTCGCGAGGGACGACGGTGCTCGGCTACCTGGAGGAGATCCAGCGCCGGCACGGCCTGTTCGTTGGGGCCCAGCGCAACTTCACGTTCAAGGGCGCCGAGGGCGCGCAGACCATCGCGCGCATCATGGACGGCTTCCGCGCCAGTCCCCCGGCGCGCGTGGGCGAGTACGCCGTGCGCAGCAGCAAGGACTACAAGAAGGGCGAGGCCCGGGTGGGCGGGAAGGTGGAGAAGCTCACCCTGCCGCCCTCGAACGTCATCGCCTACGAGCTGGAGGGCGGCCACCGCGTCACCCTGCGGCCCTCCGGCACCGAGCCCAAGATCAAGTACTACTTCGAGCTGAAGGAGACGCTGGGCTCCGGCGAGCCGATGGCCCAGGCGCGCTCTCGGGCGGAGGGGCGGCTGCAAGCGCTCATCGACGCCTTCGTGACACTCGCGCGTGATCGCGGGCAGCCGGCCTGAGTCTTCTCGTACAACCGCGTTCCAGTTCCCACTGGCCGCGTCCTTCGCGGCCCTTCTCCGAGGGTGCTTCGTGAAGCGTGTCGTTCCTGGGTTGTTCCTCTGCTGGGTTCTTGCTTCGACGGCCGCGCTGGCGCAGGACGAGGGCGTCTCCTATGGCCGAGGGCAGGGCTGGTCCCTGCTCGCCGGTGACACCGTGGGCCAGGGCCAGAACGTCCTGTCCGCGCAGCTCGGCTGGCCGGGCCTCTCGCTGGGCCTGCTGCACGGGGCCACCTCCCGGTTCGATCTCGGCGGCAAGTTCACCTTCAACTACGGGCAGGAAGGCATCGTCGAGCTCGTGAGGCCGGGCCTGAAGTTCCAGGCCTGGGTGCGGCTGATGCTGGCGCGCACTCCGCAGGCCACCCTGGCGCTCGTGTTCCAGCCCGGGCCGCTCTTCTACTTCCACGATGGAGGCACGGACGTGGGCCTGGCGCTGCCGGTGTCCCTGGTGGCCGGCATCCCCGTGGGCAGCGCCATCATGCTCAACCTGGCGCTGGACGTGCCCTTCCACGTCTACTTCGGCACCGGCGGCGGCCCCGTCTTCCCCCTCCTGGTGGGAGGAGGGCTGGAGTACTTCATCGACCGCAGCCTGGAGGTGAACTTCAACGTGCGGATGGGGCCCTCCATCTTCCCGGACTCGGGCACCCGAGGGCGCAATGACGCGTACTTCACCCTCGAGGCGCTGATGGGCGTGGGCTGGCGCTTCTAGGCCGCCGCTACCAGGAGCGGACCTGCTCCGCTGGCAGCTCGACGGTGAAGATGTTGCCGCCGGTGGGGCGGTTCTTCACCGTCAGCTTCGCGCCCAGCGTCTCCGCGCGCTCGATGGTCTGTCGCAGCGCGTCCTCGACGATGACGCTGGCGCCCGTGTCCTGCACCCGGACGCGCGGGCCATAGTCCCCGAACGGATCCGACGCCTCGACAATCACTCGGAGCACGTGCGCCCGGCCCGCCAGCGCCTTCATGGCCGCGGCCGCCGTGCTCACCATCTGCGCGATGATCGGCGCGAACTGCCGCCGCGGCAGCTCCACGCTCACCGCCTCGTCCGCCAGGTGGTACTGGATGTCCACCCCGTCCAGCTGGCCCTCGGTGAGCAGCTGCGCCACCACGTCCTGCGTCAGCTCGCTCAAGTCCAGCGGCAGCGTCTCGCGCAGGTACGCATCCAGCGAGACGACGTTGTCCATCCGGGCCGCGGCCGCGGCCGTGGGCGGGGCCACCTCGGCCTGGGACTCCACCGACAGGGTCTTCCGAGCAGTTGCCGTCGTCGCCGGGCTCGCCATCATCTCGCTACCTCCACCGAGTGCCGCCCCATGGGCGGACGGGCAGGAGAAGTTCCAAACCGTATAATTCCTCCTGCTAGATGCGTGCCTGCTTTTCCGTCCCCGGTTTCCACGCAAGCTCCGGGCGGAAAAATATTTCAGGCCTGGAAAATCGCGGATTTGCGAGAACTCACCTACACCCACCGTCCTAGAGTGGAAAGACCCTTCAGACTTGAGAGGTGGGTCAACTGTGAATCCTGGTCATGCTGGACCCGGGTGTTAAGCACCCCTCGCATGGAGGTGGGGATTAGCGGGATTCCTGCTCATAGGGGGTGCCGAGCGCGGCGGGAGCACTGCTGCGCTGGCCCTGCACGGTGAGCAGCAGCAGGGTGAGGACATAGGGCAGCGCGAGCAGGAAGCCCTGGGGGATGACCTCGAGGATGTGGGGGGCGCTGGAGGCCAGGCCTATCCGCAGGGCGTTGCCGAAGGCGAAGAAGGAGGCCGCCCCGAAGGCGCCCAGGGGGGTCCATCGGCCGAACACCATGGCGGCCAGGGCCATGAAGCCCAGCCCCGCGGGGGTGTGCTGCTCGAAGCGGTCCAGCACGGCGGTGGAGAGCACCGCGCCGCCCAGGCCCGCCAGCAGGCCGCCTCCGAGCACCGCGCCCCAGCGCAGCCCCGGCACGCTCAGGCCCAGCGTGGCCACCGCGTGGGGCTTCTCTCCCACGGCGCGCAGCCGCAGGCCGATGGCGGTGTGGTTGAGCACGGCGTGGAAGGCCAGGGGCAGCACCAGCGCCAGGTACGTGAGGCCCGAATGGTCCGAGAGGGCTCGCAGGAAGGGCACGGCCTCAATCAGCGGCAGGTGCCAGCGGGGGAGCTGGGCGATGGGCGGCGTGCCGTTGGGGCTATAGAGCGCCTCCAGGACGAAGGTGCCGCCAGCGAGCGCCACCAGGTTGATGGCCATGCCGGAGACGACCTGGTCCGAGCGCCAGCGGATGCTCAGGTAGCCGTGAATCGAGGCGAGCCCCGCGCCCGCCAGCATGCCCACCACCACGCCCAGGGGCGTGGGCATGGACAGGGCCGCCACCGCGGCGACGAAGGCGCCTGCGCGCATCTGCCCCTCCACGCCCACGTTCACCACGCCCGCGCGCTCGGAGAGCACCCCTCCCAGGGTGGCGAAGATGAGCGCGGGGGCCGCGTCCAGGGTGGAGTAGAGGAGCGCCTCGAGGATCTCAAGCACGGGGCACCTCGGCGGAGGCGGGTGGGGTGCGGCGTTTGCGCAGCAGGGTGAGCCACACCAGGCGGCCCGCGACGAAGAGCAGGGCCAGGCCCTGGATGAGCTCCGGGAAGCTCTTGTGCACGCCCAAGAGCTGCATCCGCGTCCCGCCCGCGCGCAGGGCCCCGAAGAAGACCGCCGTGACGATCACTCCCAGCGGGTGGTTGTTGCCGATGAGCGAGATGGCGATGCCATCGAACCCGTAGGGCGCCCCGAGCACTCCGGGGTAGCGAAACTCGGTGCCCAGCACGAGCACCGCGCCGGCCAGCCCCGCCATCGCGCCCGCCAGGGCCATGGCCTCGGCGGCTCGCTGCTTGACGGAGATGCCCGCGGCCCGCGCCGCGTCCGGGCCCAGGCCCGAGGCGCGTGTCTCGAAGCCTCGCCGCGTCCGGGTCAGCCACACCCAGATGAGCAGGGCCACGCCCAGCGCCACGGGGAAGCCCAGGTTCAGCCGGGAGATGTCTCCCAGCAGCCGGGGAAGCTCCGCGGTGGCGTGGATCTGCGTCGTGCCGGCCACGGACTGGCCTCCAGCGGCCACGGCGCGCAGCGGGCCCACCACGAGCCAGTTGTCCACCAGGCTCACCGCCACCCAGTTGAGCATGATGGTGGAGATGACCTCGTGGACGCCGCGCCACAGCTTGAGCGCCGCGGCCAGGAGCGCCCACGCCCCCCCCGCCACCGCCGCCGCCAGGAAGGCCAGGGGAATGTGCAGGGCCGCGGGTGCGCTGAGCTGCGCGCCCACCACCGCCGCCGCGAGCGCGCCCACCACCATCTGCCCCTGCGCGCCGATGTTGAACAGGCCCGCCTTGAAGGCCACCGCCACCGACAGGCCGGTGAGGATCAACAGCGCCGCCTTGCCCGCGGCCTCACCCAGCGGCCGGGCGAGGAGCACCCCATCCCCGCTCTCCAGGAACCGCGGCCACTGGCCCAGCCCGCCATACAGCATCTGCAGGTAGGCCTCGCCGGCGGTGCGCGCGTCCCGAGTGATCGTGATGGCGACCCAGCACACCACCAGCGCCAGGGCCACGGACAGGATCGACGGCAGCGCCGATCTCCACTTCTCACCCATGGCCTGACTCCGCTCCCAGCATGCACCGGCCAATCTCGCGCTCGTCGTACTGCTGCCGGGTGAAGGTGCCCGTCACCCGCCCCTCGAAGAGCACGTAGACGCGGTCCGACAGCGTCAGCACTTCCTCCAGATCCAATGAGATGAGCAGCACGCCTCCGCCGTTGTCCCGCTCCTGGCGGAGCCGCGAGTGCACCTGCGCCACCGCGCTGATGTCCAGCCCGCGCGTGGGCTGCACCACCACCAGCAGCTTCGGCCGCGGATCCATCTCGCGCGCCACCACCACCTTCTGCTGGTTGCCTCCCGAGAGCGCCTGGATGGGCAGCAGCGGATCCGGGGGCCGCACGTCATACGCGCCCATCAGCTTCTGCGTGCGCTCCCGCCGCCCCTTGAAGTCCAGCCATGGGCCTCGCGCGAAGGGCGGCTCGCCCTGCCGGCCGAGCGCCACGTTCTCCTCCACGCTCATGCCCTTCACCACCGCGCGCCGCAGCCGATCCTCCGGCACGTGGCCCACGCCGCGCCGCCGGGCCTCGTACGCAGACAGCCCCTTCAGCGGCTTGCCGAGCAACGTCCCGTGCCCCTCCTCCAGCGGCCGCAGGCCGGTAATCACCTCGGCCAGCTCCCGCTGCCCGTTGCCGTCCACGCCCGCGATGCCGACGATCTCGCCCGCGTGCACGCTGAGCGTCACCCCGTTCAGCGCCGAGCGCCCATCCTCGCCGCGCGCCTTCAGGCCCTGGGCCTCCAGCACCACCGCTCCAGAGGGTGGCTGGTAGGGCGCCACCACCGCGGAGCTCGGCCGGGACTCGCCCACCATGAGGTTGGCCAGCACGTCCACGGTCGTCTCCGCCGCCTTCACCTCGGCCACCAGCTTGCCCCGGCGCATGACGGCGATGCGCTCGGCGATGCTGAGCACCTCGCGCAGCTTGTGGCTGATGAAGACGACGGTGTGCCCCTGCTCCTTCAGCCCGCGCGCCACGCGGAACAGATCCTCGGCCTCCTGGGGCGTGAGCACGGCGGTGGGCTCGTCGAGGATGAGCACCTTCGCGCCGCGGTGCAGCGCCTTGACGATCTCCACCTTCTGCTGCGAGCCCACCGTGAGCGAGTCCACCGGCGCCCGCGGATCCAGCGTGAAGCCGAAGCGCTTGCAGGTGTCCGCTACCTGGGCGCAGGCCCGGTCCAGATCCAGCCGGCCCCAGCGCGTGGGCTCGCGGCCGAGCACCACGTTCTCGGCCACCGTGAGCGTGGGCACCAGCATGAAGTGCTGGTGCACCATGCCGATGCCCCGGGCGATCGCGTCCCGAGGGCTCTTGAAGCTCACCGGCTGGCCGTCCAGGGCGATCTCACCCTCGTCTGGGTGATACAGCCCATACAGGACGTTCATCAGGCTGGACTTGCCCGCGCCGTTCTCGCCCACCAACGCGAGCAGCTCGCCCGCGTGGATGTCGAGCGACACGTCGTCCAATGCCGCGACGCCGCCGAACCGCTTGTGGATGTGCCGGAGGGAGATCAGGGCGTGGTTTGGAATGCGGAGAGCTCTTCCATGGTCGCCGGAACCTTCAGCTCCCCGGAGGTGATGCGCTGACGCAGCGCCTCCACCTTCTGGAGGGCCTCGGCCTTGCCCGGGAAGTCCACGCGGATCTCGGCGTAGCCCACGCCGCCATCCTTCAGCCCGAGCACCTGATCGCCCGGGCTGAACTTGCCCTGGGCCAGATCGCGGCACGCGTTGTAGATGGCCAGGTCCACGTGCTTGAGCATGGAGGTGAGCACCACCTCGGGCGCCACGTGCGACTGATCCGAGTCCACGCCAATCACGTACACCGGCGAGCCGGAGGCCTTGGCCTCCTTCACCGCCTGGATGACGCCCAGGCCGTCGGCGCCCGCCGCCTGGAAGATGACGTCCGCGCCCTTCTTGAGCAGATCCTGCGCCACCTGCTTGCCGGCGGCCACGTTGTCGAAGCTGCCGGTGTAGACGGACATCAGGCCCTCGGCGGCCTTCGGGTTGGTCATCTTCACGCCCGCGCGGAAGCCGGCCTCGAAGCGCTTGATGATGGGCACCTCCATGCCGCCCACGAAGCCCACCTTGCCCGTCTTCGACGCCAGCCCCGCCAGCGCGCCCACCAGGAAGCTGCCCTCGTTCTCCTTGAAGGTGACGGTGCGCACATTGGGCAGGCTGTACGGGGTGCCCTTCTCGTCCAGCAGCACGCTGTCCACCAGGAGGAACTTGTTGCCGGTGTTCTTCTTGGCCACCGACTCCACCGCGTTCTCCAGCAGGAAGCCGTTGCCGATGGTCAGCTCCGCGCCCTGCTCCACCAGCAGCTGCAGGTTGGGCTCATAGTCCTCCGGGCTCTTGCTCTGGATCACCAGCGGCTCGATGGGCTGCGCGGCGATGGGCGGCTGCAGGCCGGACAGATCCTGGGTGATGGCCTGCTTCACCTCCTCGGAGCTGGCCGGAGCGTACTTGCCGCCCTCGTACCGCACGCCAGCGGCGAAGGTCTCCAGGCCGCGCAGCGCGGCGTCATTGAACGAGTGGTCTCCGCGGCCGCCCACGTCGACGACGAGGCCGACCTTGTGCGTCTTGGCGGCTGGGGGCTGAGCCTTGGTGGCCTCCGCTGGCTGCGTACCGGACGCGGCGGGGGCAGGGGGAGCTTCCTTCTTGCAGGCTCCAAGGAGCGCCACAAGGGTCAGGGCAGACAGGCGGAGGGTTCGGGTCATAATCAAGCGTATCTAGCAGATGATGGACCCGATGGAAGGGGTAGGCTATGGCCAGAGGCGTGCGACCCTACGAGCTCATCAAGTCCAAGCGTGAAGGCCGGGCGCTGGATCCGCAGGACATCCGCGAGTTCATCGCCGCCTACACCCGGGGCGATGTGCCGGACTACCAGATGTCCGCCATGTGCATGGCGGTCTTCTTCCGTGGGTTGAACTCCGGGGAGCTGGGGGCATGGACGCAGGCCATGCTCGAGTCCGGCGAGGTGCTGGATCTCTCCGAGACGCCCGGCGTCAAGGTGGACAAGCACTCGACGGGTGGGGTGGGGGACAAGGTCTCCCTGAGCCTGGCGCCCCTGGCGGCCGCGTGCGGGGTGCCCGTGCCGATGATCTCCGGCCGCGGGCTGGGCCACACCGGAGGTACGCTGGACAAGCTGGAGTCCATCCCCGGCTTCCGGGTGGACCTCTCGGTGGCGGACTACCGGCGGCTGGTGCGGGAGGTGGGCGCGTGCCTCATCGGCCAGACGGCGACGCTGGCGCCCGCGGACAAGAAGCTCTACGCGCTGCGGGACGTGACGGCCACCGTGGACTGCCTGCCGCTGATCGCCAGCTCCATCATGAGCAAGAAGCTGGCGGAGGGCATCGACGCGCTCGTGCTGGACGTGAAGACGGGCAGCGGCGCCTTCATGAAGCGCCTGGAGGACTCGCGCGCCCTGGCCAAGACGATGATCGGCATCGGCACCGCCATGAAGCGCAAGGTGACCGCGCTGATCACCGACATGGATCAGCCGCTGGGCCGCGCCGTGGGCAACGCGCTCGAGGTGATCGAGGCGGTGGACATGCTCCGCGGCCAGGCCCCCGAGGACTACACCGAGGTGACGCTGGCGCTCACGGCGGAGATGCTCGTGCTGGGTGGCAAGGCGGCCACCGCGCAGCAGGCCCGGGAGCAGCTGAAGCGCGCGGTGGACAATGGCAGCGCGCTGCGCAAGCTCAAGGAGATCGTCCAGGCGCAGGGCGGCGACCCGCGCGCCATCGATGACTCCTCGCGGCTGCCGCAGGCCCGGGCCACCTCGGACGTGCTGGCTCCCAGTCACGGCTTCGTCACGGGCATCGACACGGAGGGGGTGGGGCTGGCGGCGGTGGCGCTGGGCGCGGGGCGGCAGCGCGTGGACAGCCTGATTGATCCCGCCGTGGGCTTCACGCTGCTGCGCAAGGTGGGCGAGCCGGTGAAGGCGGGCGAGCCGGTGGTGCGCGTGCACTACAACAACGAGGGGCCGCTGAAGGACGTGAAGGAGCGGCTGCTCGCGGCGTATCGCTTTGGGCCCCAGGCTCCCGCGCCGCGCCCGCTCATCGTCGAGCGGCTGGAGTAGGCCCCTCCAGGGCGCACGGCTCCTGGGAAGGCGTGATTTCGCGGCCGGTACGCAGCTCTCTAGCACGGCATGTGTCATGAATCCTTGATGGCGCGGGGGGTCTCGTGCGAGATCGCCCGCGCCTCTCGGGAGGGGTACTCATGATTCGCAACCTGCTGTTCGTCGCCGCACTCGCCGCAGTCTTCCTCGCTCCGCTGCAAGCCAGCGCCGGAGTGACGTTCGAGCTCCTCTACGCGCCGTGCTGGACGGGGGACAAGAACAACGTGGTTCACCCCACTCCGAACGATCTCACGTACGGCCGCTACCGGGGCGCCATCGACTGCTACAACGATGACTTCAACGGCCGCGGCTCGCGCACCGTGCTGACGATCAAGGGGTTCCAGGCGTGGGAGTACGGGACGGTGTTCCTGTACTACGACATCACCGGCCCGTGGAACGGAGCCAACTCCACGACGGACGGCGAGCAGGATCGCGCCAACGAGCGCGGTGGCTTCTTCGGCGGCATCACCACGACGGTGTCCCCCAAGAAGATCGCCGAGAAGATCCGCGGCCAGCCGCTCGACTGGGGTCCGCTGGTCGATCTGGAGGTGAAGTACGAGATGGAGCACGTCGCGAAGTTCGGCATGCTCAACTACTACGGCCTGCAGTGGGACTTGAAGATTCCCCACATGGACTTCGTGGCGGTGACCACGGTGATCCGCGATGACAGCGTGTTCAAGGGGGTCGACTTCCAGATTGGCGGGGCGTGGCAGGCGTCGTTCTCGCTCCTGTCCCAGGACTTCATCTTCGACGGCTTCATCCAGGTCGGCCTCTTCGGCGAGGGCGCCGGCGTGGGCAACTTCGAGGGCCTCAAGGGCAACCAGTTCCTGACGAGCCAGCCCCAGCTGCTCTGGGACTTCGGCAAGCCCATCGGGTTCACCCCGGGCAAGCTGTACGCGGGCTTCGAGTACCAGATCGCGCTCAACCGCTACCTGATCACCGGGAAGACGGAGAACACGCTCTCGGGCATGATCCGCTGGAACATCTGATTCGCGTAGGAGCTCCGCCCTGGGCTCACTCGGAGCTCAGGGCGTCCAGCTCGGCCACCAGGGCGGCCACGTTGCCCCGAGGTATCGTCTGGCAGGGCAGGAAGCCCGAGGCTCGATCCGTGGCGATGACCGGGATGCCTCGCGCCACCGCGTGCGCCAGCTCGGGCGGGTGGCTCTCGCACCAGGAAGGGGCCAGCACCACGTCCACTCCCTGGAGCGTCCGTTGCTCCTTCGCCGTCACCCGCCGCACGCGGGGATGCGTCAGGTGCTTGGGATCCGTTCCCTCGGCGGGGCGCACCCACAGGCTCCACTGGGGCCGCGCTTCCACCGCGGCCAGCGCCTCCCGCAGTCCGCCACGGGCGAGCGCGGGCCCGGCGAGCAGCGCCACCCGGTGAGTCTGGGCTCCGGGCTTGTGCCGCGGAGGTTGTCTGGCCGGCTCCGAGCCCTCCAGGAGCGGAGAGAGCTCGCGGATTCGCTCCGGGGGGTGCCCGGCGGATAGCAGCCGCTCGCGGCAGAACTCGCCGCGCACCCAGAGCTCATCCGCCAGCAGCCGCTCCGCCTCCTGCCGCGCCACATCCTCGGCCGAGGCGCGGTGGTTGCGCAGGAAGTTCTCCTCTGGGTGCCTGGAGGCCGCCTCGTCCAGATCCGCGTGCAGGGCTCTCAAGGAGGGCAGGTCCTCCACCAGCACGCAGCGCGCGCCTCGGCTCCGGGCCATGGCGAAGATCTCGCGAGCGCACAGCGACGGCGCGAGCACCGTCTCCACGGAGCCAGGCAGCAGCGCCGCGGCCGCCTGGGCCACCCGCCTGCGCAGCGCGAAGCGGGTCCGGAAGGTCGCCGCCGCCGAGGGCGCCGCCAGCCGCAAGCCCGCCTCCACCGCCGTCCACCCGGGAAGCCCCCACACCCGGAAGCCGTGAGGCACGGGGAGCGTCCTCCGCCCCCACGCCGCGCGCAGCCGGCTCGGAGCCGGCAACCATCCCTTGAGCAGGGGAGGCAGGGCCCACGGGGCCAACACCTCTCCCTGCTCCACCGGCCCCAACACCAACGAGAGCAGCTGGAGCCACGGCGCGGGCTCTGGCGCGAGAATCAGGTTCATGAGGCCGCGGCCCTCTTCTCCGGCACCTCCACCCGGGCGTGGCACTCCGTCTCGCCGCAACTCAAACACGTGCGCTTGCGCGCCTCGGGGTTCAGCATGCGCCGGCGGTTCTCCGCGATGGTCCGCTCCTCCACCACCGCGCCGGTGGCCACCGCTTCCACCCGCCGCACAATGCGGTTGGTGCGCACCGGGCCCTCGGGCGTCTCCAGCACGGCGTCATCCTCGGACCACAGCCGCGTGCGTGTCCGCGGAGCCGCCTCCCCGTGGAGGGTCAGCCGCAGCCTCCCGTTCTGCACGCGGGCTCCCAGCCGCACCGGCCCTTCGCGCGGCGCCACCACCAGGTCCACGTAGGGCCAGGCCACCGTGGCGTCCATGCCCCACAGCGCTCCCTCGGGCGGAGGCACCGCCTCCATCGTGTGCCCGTAGCGCTCCAGGATGTGCCAGCCCTGGCGCGCGGCCAGCTCGAAGAGCGCGTTGGCCACCAGGCAGATACCGCCGCCAATGGAGGGGGTGAGGCACCCGCCGCTCAGCGCCAGCCCGTGCCGGTAGCCCGCCTGCTCCGTCAGCCGCCCCAGCGTGCGCCAGAACGAGAGCGGGCGCTCGGGCGTCAGCAGCAGCCCCTCGAAGGCGGGCGCGGCCAGTCGGACATTGTGTTGCTTGCCGGCCTCCAGCACCGGCTCCGCGTCCGGGTCCGTGCGCGCCAGCTCCACGGTGTGCGAGGCCAGCAGCACGCTCATTCCGCGTGCGGGAGCCAGGACCGGCCGCGGCCAGCGCTCGGGAGTGGCGGCCCACCGCACCAGCCGGTTCGCCTGGAGCGCCAGCTGCTTGCTCCGGCGCCACAGCAGCTCGGGCGCGGAGAGCTCCACCAGGCGGGCAGCGACGGTTCGCGAAGTCATATCCGCCTCCGATGCAAGGGGGTGGCCAGAGGGCGCAGCGCCTCCAGTCGTTGGGAAATGGACGCTTCTATCTTCCCGCAGGTTCCGGGGTGATCCAAAGGCCCGGGGTTTGTCCAAGAGCAGGAAAGGACACCGTGCTTCAACTATCCCACATGCGAGGCACCCAGGGCGCGCCGGAGGCGATGGAGGGGGCGCTGGCGGAGAAGGTGGATGCCGCGGAGCGAGGCATCGCGCTGCTGCGCGTGCTGGTCGTCGCCACCGGCTGCATCAGCTACCCCCTGCTGGACAAGGCGGGGACGAACCCCCGGGAGGTGTATCCGCTCCTGGGCTTGCTGGCGCTCTACTCGCTGGCCGTCTTCCTGCTGGAGCCCTACCGGAAATACCCCGTGCTGCCCCTGGCCGTGGGCACGTCCCTCTCGGACGCGCTGGGTACCTTGGGGTGGCTCTGCGTCACTGGCGGCATCCACTCGCCCTACGGCCCGATGCCGCTCTTGTTGGTGACGACGGTGGGGATTCGCTTCACGCCCAGAGCCACCCTCATCGCCGCTGGGAGCTTCATGGGCGCCTACCTGGCGCTCCTGCTGGGCCTGGGCCAGCTCGTGGACCATCTGCCCATGGTGTTGATCCACGTCTTCTTCATCCTCATCGCGGGGGTGCTGGGGCGGCTCGTGTCCTGGCTGGTGCTCGAGCAGCTGGTGGCGAAGCGGGAGCTCCAGAAGCGGCTGCGGATGGAAGAGCGCCTGTCGAGCAGCGAGGCGGCGCTCGCCGAGGCCCAGGCCATTGCCCACCTGGGAAGCTGGAGCTGGGAGTTCTCCACCCGCCAGCTCACCTGGTCCGCCGAGCTGTTCCGCATCCTGGGCCTTGCTCCTGGAGGGACGGCCCGCCACGAAGATTTCCTCGCGAGCATCCACCCCGAGGAGCGCCAGGCGGTCCACCAGATGCTGATGCGGGCGTGGGAGGAGCGCCAGCCCTTCCATGGTGAGTACCGGCTGCTGCGGCCCTCGGGCGAGGTGCGCTGGGTCCACTTCCAGGGGCAGGCGGTGCTGGACGCGAGCGGGCAGCCGGTGCGGGTGAGCGGCACCCTGCAGGACATCACCGAGCGCAAGCTGATGGAGACGCGGTTGATGATGACCGATCGCATGGCCGCGCTGGGAACGCTGGCCGGGGGCATCGCCCACGAGATCAACAACCCGCTCACGTTCATCACCAACAACCTGTCCTACCTGGAGGAGAGCCTGGACTCGGCGGAGGCGAAGCAGCTGCCCTCGCTCGAGGAGTTCAAGGGCGCCGTGTCCGATGCGCGCGAGGGCGCCAACCGCGTGCGCCACATCGTGAGGGACCTCAAGGCGTTCTCCCGCGTGGAGGAGGCCCGGCTGGAGCCGATCGACGTGCACCAGGGGCTGGAGTTCGCCCTCAACGTGGCGGCCCACGAGATCCGCCCTCGGGCGCAGGTGGTGCGCGACTTCGAGCCGATCCCCTCGGTGCTCGGGGACGAGACGCGGCTGGGGCAGGTCTTCCTCAACCTGCTGGTGAACGCGGCCCAGGCCATCCCCGAGGGCCATCCCGAGGCGAACATCCTCACGGTCCGCACCCGGGCCGGGGAGGGCGGCCAGGTCTTCGTGGAGATCCGCGACACGGGAGTGGGCATTCCGCCGGAGATCCGCGAGCGCATCTTCGAGCCCTTCTTCACCACCAAGCCCGCCGGGGTGGGCACGGGGCTGGGCCTGCCGATCTGCCAGCGCATCGTGACGTCGCTCGGAGGGAAGATCTCGGTCCAGAGCGAGGTGGGCCGGGGAACCACGTTCACGGTGACGCTGCCGGGCATCGAGGCGCCGCGGGTGGTGCAGCCGGAGGTGGCCCCCGTGGCGCTCAGCCCCGTGCGGGCCCGGGTGCTGGTGGTGGACGATGAGCCGATGCTCGCGGCCTCGCTCAGCCGGTCGCTGCGCAGCGAGTACGACGTCACCACCAGCTCGGGCTCCGAGGCCCTGCGCCGGCTGCTCGCGGGGGAGGACCCCGATGTGATCGTCTGCGATCTGGCCATGCCGGACATCACCGGCATGGACCTGTACTCGCGGCTGAAGGAGCAGCGGCCCGCCCTGGCCGCGCGGATGATCTTCCTCACGGGGGGCGCGTTCACGCAGCGGGCCCAGGACTTCCTCGATCAGGCGCAGTACTGGCTCGAGAAGCCGGTGGAGCTGCCCGCGCTGCGCACGCTGTTGCAAGAGGTGGTGGAACAGTCCCCGGTGGTTTACACGCAGGCGAACTCTGCGCGGTGAGCCAGACACGGCATGGCGTGTGATGTCAGAGCCCAGGCCGCTGCTCAGCTCAGCGGCCGAGCGCAGCTGAGCCGTTGAGCGCGCTTGCAGGCGAGCGGCAGTGCATCCGCTTGAACTGGCCCAGGGCCGAGAGGTGTCTCCATATTGTTGCTCGTAATGACCGAGGACGCGGGACCTGCCGGGCAAGCACGCTGTCGTCTGTGCGACTTCATCCGAGGCCGCCTCCCGGTCATCCTTGCGCGCTGGTCGCACATGGTGCGGACCCTGCCCGTGGCCAATGCCCTGTCCACTCCCCGGTTGCTCAACCACATGCCGGATGTGCTGGAGCGCATCGCGGCGGTCGTCGAAGCCGCGGAGCACAACCAACGGGCGGGCCTGGACGGTACTCCCGAGATCCACGCGCTGGACCGGCTGGACGAGGGCTTCGATCTCAGCGCTGTCACCATGGAATATTCCCTGCTCCGCACCTGCGTGCTGCGCCTGTACGGCGAGGAGCACGCCGCGGAGCTGCCCCTGGCGGAAGTGGAGCGCTTCAACACCGCCATCGATGAGGCCATCCGGATCTCCGTGGTCCGGTACACGCAGGCCCGAGAGCGGACGCTCGTGGCGTTGGACCGCATCGCGGAGGCCGCCCTGGCCTCCGACGATGTCCCGAAGTTCCTCTCCAAGCTGCTCCAAGTCCTGCTGGAGACCACCGCCTCGATCGACAGCGCCGCCATCCTTCTGCGCGACGGGGAGCGCCTCCGGTTGGAGGCGAGCGTGGGGACCGAGGAGGATGTGCGGGCTGGCTTCTGCCTGAGGAAGGGGGAGGGGTTGGCGGGGAAGGTCGCGCTGGAGCGCAAGCCCATCGAACTCCACGACGCGGCGAATGATCCGATCGTCAAGAGCGCGGCGATCCGCAGACACAGGACCCGTGCGCTCTATGGCGTGCCCCTGCTGGATGGAGAGAACCTGATCGGTGTGGCGCAGGTGGGCTCCCGGACGGCGTTCGAGTTCTCGGCCACGGACAAGCTCGTCATCCGGACGATGGCCCACCGGGCCACGGCGCTCATCTCTCGCGCCCAGCTCGCCGCCCAGGAGCGGGTGGCGCGGCGTGAAGCCCAGGAGGTTCGCCAGCGCCTGGAATCCATTGTCCAGCAGATGCCCGCGGGAGTAGCCATCGCGGAGGCTCCCTCCGGCCGGCTGATCACGGGCAACGCGGAGTTCGAGCGCATCTGGCGGCGCCCGTTCACCCCCGCCAACGACATCTCCGAGTACCGGCGATACCAGGGCTTCCACCCGGATGGGCGCCCGTATGCTCCCGAGGAGTGGCCCCTCTCCCGGGCGCTGGTGCAGGGGGAGACGGTGGTGGACGAGGAGATCCTCATCGAGCGCAGTGACGGCACCCGCAGGTACACGCTCCAGAATGCGGCTCCGGTCCGCGACTCCGAGGGGGGCATCCAATGCGCGGTGGTGACGCTCCTGGACATCACCGATCGCCGGCAGGCGGAGGATGCGGTGCGGCGCGCGGCGGAGTTCCGCGAGCGCTTCCTGGGCATCGTCAGCCATGACTTGCGCAATCCGCTGAGCGCCATCCTCGCCTCCGTGGCCTACCTGCGTGATGACGAGAGCCTGGACCCGCGGCACCTGCGCGCCGCGCAGCGCATCTCCCGGAGCACCGAGCGCATGGTGAGGATGATCGCGGAGCTGCTGGACTTCACGCGCGGACGGCTGGGGGGCGGCATCCCCCTCACGCGCCGGCCCGCCAACCTGCGCCATATCTGCCGGCACGCCCTTGACGAGCTGGAGGCCAGCCACCCCGAGCGGGAGCTGCGCCTCGAGGCCGAGGGCTCCTTCCTGGGGGCGTGGGATGCTGACCGGTTGGCCCAGGCCGTGGGGAACCTGGGCAAGAACGCGCTCGACTACAGCCCCGAGGGGACACCCGTGGACTTCACCTTGCGCGACGAGGGCGGCACCGTGTGCCTGGAGGTCCACAACCAGGGTGCCCCCATCCCGGAGGAGCACCTCCCACATCTCTTCGAGCCCTTTCGGAGAGCCACCCAGGGCGAGAGCCCTCCTTCCAGCGGGCTGGGGCTGGGGCTCTACATCGTCCAGCAGATCATCGAGGGCCACGGCGGCAGGATCGAGGTGCGCTCGAGCGCGGCGGAGGGGACCACCTTCACCGTGCGCCTTCCTCGAAGCGCGGAGACTGCACGAAATTACAGAGTTCCGGCGCCGTGAGGCTGTAGCTCTTTCCGTTCTTCTCACCCTGGGGGGCGGCTAAGCGTTCGTTTCTCCTCAAAGCCGGTGTGGCGCATCACTTGCTTAGAGGTTGAGAGTGATGCCGCATACCGAAGATTCGTCATCGTTCTTCAGCAGAGAGATCGCGCCGACCGCCTGGCAGCAGATCTCCGAGCTTCCTCAAGAAGTGTTCGTGGCCTTGCTGGCGCGCCTTCGCGTCCTGGCGAGCCTGGCCTCCACAGGGCGGCATCCCGGGCCTGAGGCCCTGTGTGGCATGGAGATCGTGGGCGACTTTGCCGCCCTCTACGAAGCGGACTTCCACATGCGGGTGATCCGCCTGCTGGAGGTCTCTCGGCGCCGTCCCACCGAGGAGTAGGCTGACCGTCGTCCACGCGGTGCGATGAACTCGTCCATTCCCCGGCGGGGTATATGATGCCGGGATAATGGGGCTTTACGAACAGGTCCAGGAGACGGTGCAGGCCATCCGCCAGCGGGCAGGCGGACTGACGCCGCGCGTGGGCATCATCCTCGGCAGCGGGCTGGGGGCCTTCGCGGAGGGCTTCGGGCGCAAGGTGATCATCCCCTACCCGGAGCTGCCGCACTTCCCCCACTCGTCGGTCCCTGGGCACGCGGGCCGCATGGTGCTGGGCGAGGTGGGAGGCCAGCCCGTGGTGGCGATGCAGGGCCGCGTCCACTCCTATGAGGGGTACTCCCCCATGCAGGTGGCCTTCCCGGCGCGCGTGCTGTGCTCGCTCGGCATCAAGGCCCTGGTGCTGACCAACGCCGCCGGGGGCATCAACTCCCTGTTCGCCCCCGGGGACTTGATGGCGATTACCGACCACATCAACCTCTCCGGGTGGAACGCCCTCACGGGCCCGAATGAGGATCGGCTGGGGCCTCGCTTCCCGGACATGAGCCGGGCTTATGCCCCCTCGCTCCGGACGCTTCTGCTGGAGTCGGCCCAGCGCACGCAGGTTCCCCTGCGGCAGGGCGTGTATGCCATGGTGTCCGGCCCCTCGTACGAGACGCCAGCGGAGATCCGCATGCTCCGCACCCTGGGGGCGGACGCGGTGGGGATGAGCACGGTGCCCGAGACGGTGGCCGCCGGCCACATGGGCGTGCCCGTGGTAGGCATCAGCTGTATCACCAACCTGGCGGCAGGGGTGGGAGACAAACCCCTGACCCATGATGAAGTGGCAGAGACGGCGAACCGGGTGGCGGGTATCTTCTCGCGGCTGCTGACGGACTTTCTTCCTGTGGTGGCTCGCGCGTGAGCAAGGATTCGACAGCGATGGCGGAGAGGAACGATTCGACGGGGGCGAAGCCTGATGAGCGGAGGGATTCGCCTCGGGTGCCCATGAGGTTCCTGGTGCGGCGCGCCGGGAGCGGAGCGGAGTTCGCGCCCCACCAGGGCGACTTGTCGCTCGGGGGCTGTGCCTTCCTGGGCAGCTTGCTGGAGCCCGGGGCGCAGCTGGAGGTGCGCTTCATCCTGCCCTCGGGCTCGGATGAGCTGCAGGTGCGCGGCGAGGTGCTCGCCAGCTCGGATGCGACGGCCACGCGGGTGCGCTTCCTGGATCTGCCGGTGGACGCGGAGCTGACCATCGCCCGGTACCTGGATGACATGGAGCTGGCTGCACCGAAACGCTGAGGCCGGGAGGGCCCATGGCTGAGGACATCCCTTGGGAGGCGCTGTTCCAGCAGGCGGCGAAGGTGCGGGAGCGCGCCCATGTGCCCTACTCGCGCTTCCCGGTGGGGGCGGCCATCCTCTTCTCGGATGGGGCGGTGGTGGCCGGGTGCAACGTGGAGAACGCCACGTACGGGCTCACCGTCTGCGCCGAGCGCAACGCCTTCGCCGCGGCGGTGGCTCAGGGGCACACGCGGCCGGTGGCGGTGGCCATCGTGGTGGACACGCCCACGCCGTGCCCGCCGTGCGGCATGTGCCGGCAGGTGATGGCCGAGTTCTCCGGGCCGGAGCTGCCCGTGCGCAGCCGCAACCTCAAGGGCGAGGAGGCGCAGTACTCGCTCCGGGAACTGCTCCCCCACGCCTTTACGCGCGACTTCCTCTGAGACTGGCCTGCTCTGTGTTAAGAGCAGCCAGCGCGTGGACATCCTCCTCACCCATGGCACCGTCGTAACCATGAACCGCGAGCGCGAGGTGCTCGCGGACGCGGACGTCCTCATCCAGGATGGCCGGATTGCCCGGGTGGGCCGGGGCCTGAAGGTCCAGGGCACGCCCCGGCGGGTGCTCGACGTGACGGGGCAGGTGGTGCTGCCCGGCCTCATCCATGGCCACCTGCACGCCTGCCAGACGCTGTTCCGCAACCACGCGGATGGGCTGGAGCTGCTGGACTGGCTCCGCGAGCGCATCTGGCCGTACGAGGCGGCGCATGACGCGGACTCCCTGCGGGCCTCGGCGGATCTGACGTTCGCCGAGCTGATCCAGTCCGGCGCCACGGCGGCGCTCGACATGGGGACGGTGCGCCACTACGACGCCGTCTTCGAGTCCGCGCGGGACAGCGGGTTCCGGCTCACCGGCGGCAAGGCGATGATGGACACGGGCCAGGGGCTGCCCGCGGGCCTGCGCGAGACGACGGAGGCCTCGCTCGCCGAGAGCCTGGCGCTGCTGGAGCGCTGGCACGGCAAGCACGAGGACCGGCTGCGGTACGCCTTCGCGCCGCGCTTCGTGCTCTCGTGCACCGAGGCGCTGCTCAAGGAGGTGTCGAGGCTGGCGCGGGAGAAGGGCGTGCGCATCCACACGCACGCCAGCGAGAACGCCACCGAGTGTGACCTGGTGCGCCAGCGCATCGGCCTGGACAATATCGCCTACTTCCACTCGCTGGGGATCAGCGGAGCGCACGTGACGCTGGCGCACTGCGTGTGGCCCACCGCCGAGGAGCAGCGCCTGCTGCGCGAGACGGGGACGGTGGTGTGCCACTGCCCTAGCTCGAACCTGAAGCTGGCCTCGGGCATCGCCAAGATCCCCGAGCTGATGGACGCCGGCGTGCACGTGTGCCTGGGCGCGGACGGCGCGCCCTGCAACAACAACCTGGACATCTTCCTGGAGATGCGGCTGGCGGCGCTGCTGCACAAGCCGCGGGTGGGCCCGCTGGGCATGCCGCCGCTGCGCGTGCTGGAGATGGCCACGCTGGAGGGGGCCCGGGCGCTGGGGCTGGAGAAGGAGGTGGGCTCGCTGGAAGAGGGCAAGCGCGCGGATGTCACCGTGGTGGACGTGCGCGGCCTGCACACGCTGCCCACGCCCGAGAGCGTGCTGGGCGTGCTCGTCCACGCCGCGAAGTCCACGGACGTGACGCACGTGCTCATCGACGGAAAGCCGGTGCTGAAGGACCGGCAGTTGCTGACGCTGGACGCCGAGGAGGTGGCCCACAACGCCCGCAAGCATGCCGCCCGCATCGTCGAGCGCGCGAGCCTCTGAGCTGGCGGACCGTCAGGCCGCGCGGCTGGACTCGCCTGGAGCGCTGGGCAGCCGAGCGACGAACGAGGTGCCCCAGCCCGGCGCATCCTCCACCGCGATGCGCCCGCCATGGGCCTCCACCGCGAGCCGGGAGAAGTAGAGCCCCAGCCCATAGCCCTTGCGGGTGGTGCGCTCCTGCTCGCCCTGGACGTGCTTGTCGAAGAGGCGCGGCCGCAGCTCCGGTGCAATGGAGGGGCCGTCATTGCGCACGGCCAGGTAGGGCGCGCCTGCCTCTGTCCCCGCCTCCAGCCGCACGCGCCCCCCGGGCGGCGTGTAGCGCAGGGCGTTGGCCACCAGGTTCTCCACCACCCGCGTCAGCAGCGCCCGGTCTCCCTGGAGCATCAGGCCGGCGGGCGCCTCGACCTCCAGCGAGAGCCGCCGCAGCTGCGTGGCTCCCACGAAGGCCTGACGCACCTCCTCGAACACCGAGGCGGTGTCGATGCGCTGCGGGCGCAGCTCCAGCCTGCCTTCCTCCAGGCGGGGCAGATCCAACAGCTCGGAGATCATCCGCTCCATCCGCCCGGTGACGGCGAGCCCCGTGCGCACTCCCTGCAGGAGCGTCAGGTCTCCCTCGGCCAGCTCGCTCTCCAGCCAGGAGAACGTCATGCTCAGCGCCGACAGCGGCGAGCGCAAGTCATGCACGAGGAACTGGATCAGCAGATCCTTGTCCCGCTGGAGCCCCAGGAGCTGCTCGTTCTGGGTGCGCACCTCGGCCAGCATCTTCTCGATGGTGGCGCGGGCCTGCTCGACTTCCTGGAAGCGCCGCGCTTCAACCTGGCGCTCCACCTCCGTGCGGGTGAGGGCCAGGACGAGCTGGCGCAGGCGCTGGCTCCCGTACTGGCTCATGAAGGCCACCAGCACCAGCACCACGCTCGCGGTCGCCACCGAGCCGTAGCTCACATCCGCCTCGCGCATTAGCACCGCCTGGGCCACCGCTGACAGCACCGCAGTCGCGTAGGCGACACCCGGCACGAGCGTGAGGCTGCTGAGGACGACGACGAGCGAGAAGAGCCCGAGGCTGAAGCCCGCGATGCCCGCGGGGAAGCGGGAGAGGGGCAGCGCCGCATGCTGGACCCAGAAGACGAGCCCCACGTCCACCGCGGACTGCGCCACATCCAGCCACTGGACGAAGCGCTTGCCGTGCACGGCGAACAGGGCCACGGCGGCGAGCAGGTAGAGCGTGAGCGGCAGCGGGTAGGGCGCCCAGTCCTTGCGGCCCGCCAGCCAGAGCACCCCGACGATGAGGAGGAAGACGAGCGAGCCCGCGACTCGCACCGCCGCTCCTACCTTCAGGACGCGGCGGCGCTGCTGATCGACGGCCCCCTCGAGCAACGCATCGAAGGCTGTGGTGTCCTGCTGGCCCATGTGTGAGTGCCCCAGACACTATCACCCCGGCGGGAGACAGGAGACTGCCCCCCGGTCGGAGGGTGGGGGAGCACGGCCCTGCTCCTCTGCCCGAGGGCCGGGGTTCCAAGAGGAACGAATCTCGGGAAGGCAATGTCCTACCCTGGATATCCGTAGGGCAGGGAGATCGGTAGGCTGGCCCCCGTTAGGATCGTGTAAGGTCCAGTCATCCGAAGTCTCCGGAGGAGGTAGCAGCCAACATGTGGCAACGATTCAAGAGAGCAATGCGTAGCTTCGCGGGCTTCTTCGTCTCCTCCATCGAGGATCCGGAGCTCATCCTCGAGCAGAACGTCCGGGACCTGAACGATCAGGTGCCGAAGATGAACGAGTCCATCGCCATGGTGCGGGCGAACGTGACGCTGCTGGAGAAGGAGAACCAGAAGTACCAGCAGGACGTGCGCGAGCTCACCGCCAAGGTGAAGGCCGCCATCCAGGCGGGCCGGGATGATCTGGCGGGCCAGTACGCCTCGAAGCTGCAGATGCAGAAGCAGGCGCTCGAGCGCAACGAGCAGCAGCTGATGACGGCCCGCTCCGCCTACGACAAGGCGATGAACGTCAAGAAGCTCTTCATGCGCGAGAAGGAGCGGAAGACCCAGGAGGCGATGAACGCCATCCGGGACGCCCGCCGCGCCAAGTGGCAGTCCAAGGTGGCCGACGCCATGGAGTCCTTCCAGGTGGCCGGCATCGACGCCACCCACGACGAGATGCTCCGCAAGGTGCAGGAGAACGCCGCCGTCAACGAGGCGCGCATGCAGATGGCGCTCGAGTCGGTGGATACCCAGTCGCTGGCCATCGAGGAGGATGCCGAGAAGATCCAGGCCAACGAGCTGGTCAAGCAGTTCAAGATGGAGATGGGGCTGGAGAGCCCCGCGCCGGTGTCCGACGTGGGCGCGCCGGCGGAGAAGACCATCGGCAAGAAGGTGGAGGTGAAGTAGCCCTCCCGGAGGGAAGGGGCCGCACCCATGAAGCTGCATCGCGGGCCAGGCCTCTTCCTGTTCCTCACCCTGTGCCTGTTCGGCGCGGGCTACACGCTCGCGTCACGGCTGGGGTACCTGGATCGGCTCCAGGCGCGCCTGTTCCCGCCCGCCAAGGAGGTGATCCGCCTGTCCCCCGGTGACTTCCCCGCCGGGGTGGCGGCCCCGGTGGCGGATGTGGCCTCGGTGCCCCTGCGGCCGGTGTTGATTGGCTTCACCCCGAGGGGCTCCGCGTCCGCGCTGCTGCTGGCCACTGGAGGCTCCACCACGCTGGATGCGCCGGCGGCTCCCCCGGGCGCGGGCCAGGGCCTGCTCAAGACGGCCTATGCGCTGGAGGCGCGCGCCGTGCTCTTCGCTCGGGAGGAGGAGCTGCGGCAGGCGCTGGCCATTGGCGCGGAGAATGGGGGGGTGGACATGGCCTGCCTCTCCGTGGACCGGCTGGCGGCGTGGGCGCCCTCGCTGCGAGACGCGGCGCCGCGCACGGTGATGCTGCTGGGACGCAGCCGCGGGCAGGAGGCGCTGGCGGCGGTGGGCGTGGCGGATCTGGCCTCGCTGCGAGGCAAGCGCATTGGTGTGTACCCAGGGAGCTCCGCGCAGTACTTCTCGCTGTGGGTGCTGTCGCGCATGGGCCTGCGGACGACGGATGTGAAGTGGGTGGACCTGCCCTCCGCGCTGGACGCGGGCCGGGCGCTGCGCGAGGGCCGGGCGGATGCGGTGGTGGGGTTGTGGGGAGACGTGGAGCTGGCCGCCAGAGATCGAGGCGGGACGGTGCTGGCGACCACGGCGGATGCGCCGCACCTGATTGCCACGGTGCTGGTGACCCGAGGCGACTTCGCCGCGCGTTATCCGGATGCGGTGCGCCGGGTGCTGCGCGGGCTGCTGGATGCGGGGCAGAGTGTTCAGAAGGATCCAGCGCAGGCGGCTCGGATGCTGGGGGACGTGGCGCCGTACCTGGGAGACCCCATTGAGGCCATCCGCTCGGCGCCTCCGGCGACGCTGGCGGACAATCGTTCCTTCTTCGGGCTTTCCGGCGAGGCGCCCGTCACCTATGACGAGTTGTTCCAGAGCGCCTCGGCGCTCTTCCAGAAGCTCAAGCGGGCAGGCCCGGTGCCCCCCGCGGAGGACACGCGAGACCTGGGGGCGTTGAAGTACGTGTCGGAGGCTCGCGGACCCTGACGCCCCCTGGAGGGGCAGGAGAGAGATGCCGTGGCGGATTCGCCCAGCTTCATCAAGGCCGCCTTCTTGTTGCCCGCCAACCTGGTGGGCCTGCTGACGGCGGGAGCCTCGTCGCTGATGACGCAGCAGCCGCTGCCCGCGCTGGTGGCGCTGGGGGTGGAGGGGCTGTACCTGGGGATCGTCCCTTCCATGAAGCGCTTCCAGCGGGCGGTGCGCGCCAGGAGTGGGGAGGCCGGGCCGGACTCGGAGCGCAAGGAGATGGACTCGCTGCTGGGGGAGCTGGCGCCCTCGCAGCGCGAGCACTACCAGACGCTGGTGGGGCTCAAGGAGAAGATCCTGGAGAACTACCGCCGGCTGCCGGGGGGCAAGGTGCTGGTGACGGACAGCGAGCCTCGGCTGGATGCGCTGCTGACCTCGTTCCTGCGGCTGGTGTCGGCGCTCAACCACCACCGCACGTACCTGAACAGCACGGACCGGGAGCAGCTGGAGAAGGAGCTGCGCGCGCTGGAGTCGGAGGTGGCGCAGGAGGCCAACCCGCGGCTGAAGGAGGTGAAGGAGAAGCGGCTGGAGATCCTCCGCAAGCGCGTGGCGCGCTTCGAGCAGGCGGGAGAGAGCCGCGAGGTGGTGAGCCATCAGCTCGCGGGGATCGAAGACCTGATGCGGCTGACGCACGAGCAGTCCATCACCATCCGGGATCCCGAGACGGTGAACCGGCAGCTGGACGTGGTGAGCGCCGAGGTGGAGGCCACGGACGAGACGGTGCGCGAGATGGAGCGCTTCATGGACTTCCAGGACGAGGTGGGCAAGCCGCTGCCGCACGGCACGCGGGTGCGGTGATGCCCAGGCCCGCCGCGCTGCTCAGCGCTTGACGACGGCGCGGACCCGCTTGGCCATGGCGGCCTTGCGGCTCGCCTTGTCCGTCTTCTCGGCGCCCTGGGCCGCGCCGGACCCTGCACCATGGGCGGGGTCCTCCAGGGCGTCTCTCCCATGGCAGCAACCGTCCACGGCCGGAGACTCCGAAGACGAAAACGGAGGACATCCCGAGAGTCCCGCGCTCGGTGTGTCGAGGAGCGGACCGGGCGGCCCGTTCCTTGCTCTGGCAGCGCGTCGGGGGAGATTGACGTGCGCGTCTGCCCGCCACACGCTGGCGGTATGGGACGGCATGCACGCGAACGTGGAGGCCCTTTCCCCCAGGCCCCCACGCAGGCGGAGTGGGAAGCGATGGGGCCAGAGGAGCGGGCCCGGGTGGTGGAGTCCCTGCCCGGGGAGGTGACGTGGGACGAGATGGCCATGCCGGAGGGGGACAAGCACTTCCGGGGCAAGGTCCGAGCCCTGAAGATGCTGGAGAGCTACTTCCGTTATCAGCGGCGCAAGGTGTACCTGGGCGCGGAGTTGCCGATCTACTACCCGGGTGAGCGGCGTTTCGCGCCGGACCTGTTGGCCATGCTGGATGTGGAGCCCCACGAGCGGGAAAAGTGGGTGGTGAGCCACGAGGGCAAGGGGCTGGACTGGGTGCTGGAGGTGCACGTGGGCGGCGACCGGAAGAAGGACGCCGAGTACAACGTGGAGCGCTACGCCCGGCTGGGTATCCCCGAGTACTTCATCTACGACCGCTCCCGGGAGAGGCTGGAGGCCTACCGGCTGCCCACCCCCGAGGCGCGGCAGTACACGCGTCTGGAGCCACGGCAGGGCCGGTACGTGTCCGAGGTGTTGGGGCTGGAGTTCGAGGTCGTGGACGAGGAGCTCCGAGTATGGGCCGGCAACGCGCTGCTGTTTGAGCCGGAAGAACTGCTCGACCGCACCCGGGAGAAGTTGGATCAGGCGCAGCACAGAGCGGACGACGAGGCGCTGCGCCGTGAGGCGGCGGAACGTCGCCTTGCAGAACTCCAGGCCGAACTCGAGCGCCTCCAGCGCCGTCAGTAGCCAGGGCCGAGCGCGGCGACGTCCACCTCGGACGCAGCCGCGCTGGCACCGCCGCTCTCAGTACGCCGTGCTCTGCCAGGGGAACAGGTACGTCAGGGGGATGTTCAGCCGCGCGGCCCAGGAGGCCTCGTTGTGACTGCCCCCCTGCGCCACGTAGTAGTACAGGTCCTTGCCCTGCACGTAGCCGTCCGCGACGAGCGCATCCCGCATCCGCGTCGTCTCCGTCAGCCCGTCGTTGTTGGTCCCCGCGTCAATGTAGAAGTTCACCGCGACCTTCGCCGTGGACGCCTCCACCTGCTGCGTCAGCGCCTGGTTGTTCCACCAGAACGAGCTCGACAGCGCCCCCACCTTCGAGAACACCTCGGGGTGCCGCCGCCCCGTGTAGAACGAATCCAGTCCGCCCAGCGACGAGCCCATGATCCCCGTGTTCTTGTTGTTCGTCAGCGTCCGGTAGTTCTGGTCGATGTACGGCTTCACCGTCTCCAGCAGGAACCGCTCGTACACGTCCGCGCCGCCGCCCCCGTAATCCGGATCGCAGCACGGCGTGAGCTCGTAGATGCGGTTGGACCCGCCGTTGTCGATGCCCACCACGATGAGCTCGTCCATCTGCCCGTTGTTGATCAGGCTGTTGGCCGTCTCGTCCACGTTCCACTCCACGCCGCCGAACGACGTCGAGGCATCGAACAGGTTCTGCCCGTCATGCATGTAGAGCACCGGGTAGCGCTTGAGCGGGTTCTGCCCGTAGCTGGGCGGCAGGTAGATTCTCAGCGAGCGCGTGTTGCCCAGCTGCGGCGAGCTGAAGTTGTTGACGTACACCATGCTGCCGCCGCGGGCCTGGAAGAACGGGTAGATGTCCACCGTGGCGCCCGCCTTCACCACGTAGTTGGCGCCTACCGACCACGTGGCGTCGTTGATCAGCGGCTTGAGCTCCACGTCTCCCACGGTGTTGGACCAGGAGTACGTCCAGATGTTCCCCGTGGTCCACGTGGCGTTGATGCCCGTGGTCCACGAGAGCGGCGCCTTGCTGCCGCGCACGCTGATGCGGTTGCCATAGCCCACGTCGTAGTGGACCCGGATCGTGGAGGCCTCGGTGGCCGCCGCGACGAACAGCGCCAACAGGCAGACCAGGGCCCGGGCCTGGCTCGAGACGAACTTGTGCATGGTGTGATTCCTCCCAGTGAGTGGCGCTGGCTGGCGGGGAAACAGGCTCACCCGCCGCAGGCTCGCTGGCCCTGTTAACAGCGTGTCCAGCCTTGAACAAGCCGCCTACTGCGAATATCGCGCCCAGGTGTCAGGAAGAAATTGACTCTGGCCCCGGGTCCGTCTGCACTCCGCCCCCATGCTCCGCCGTGCCTCGTCCTGGTCCCTGCTCCTGCTCGTCTTGCTCGCTGGCTGCTCCCGCTGTGGGAAGGAGAAGGGGCTCACGGGCCCCTCCGGCCAGCCCGCCACCATCGAGCGCTTCCTGCCGCGCGAGGCCCAGGCGGCCATTGTCGTGCCGGATC
This sequence comes from Hyalangium sp., assembly GCF_045802625.1. NCBI lineage: Bacteria > Pseudomonadati > Myxococcota > Myxococcia > Myxococcales > Archangiaceae > Hyalangium > Hyalangium sp. The sequence goes on from NZ_JBJMQP010000011.1 coordinate 54,068, forward strand.
TCGGGGCGCTCGGGGAGAAGCTGGCGCGCTTCCAGCACCTGAAGATCGCCTCGTTCCTGGCGCAGCTTCAGAACTTCCAGACGGCGGACGCCTATGTCTCCGCGGTGATGAGGCAGGTGGGCGTGGACCTGCGCAGCCGTCAGGCCATGGAGAAGGCCGGGATTGATCCCGGCAAGGGCGCGGGCGCGGCGTTCCTGGCCCAGAACCAGGCCTTCTCGGTGCTCGGGGTGAAGGACGCGAAGGCGCTGGAGGACACATTCGCCAACCTCGCGCGCAACCGCCTCGGCGCTCCCGAGCGCAAGGAGGAGAAGGCCGGAGGCGGCACGCTCGTCACCTTCAGCCGCAAGGGCGCGCCGGCTCCGCAGCTGGGCCTGCTGTTCATCGGCGATTTCGTCCTGGTGGCGCCCGGGACGATGGTGGAGCGGCTGCCGGCGATTGCCTCGCAGCCCTCCGAGAAGTCCCTGGCCGAGGAGCCCGTGCTGGCGGCCTCGCTCGCGCGGCTCCCCAAGGAGCGGGACTTCCACATCTTCCTCCCGGGAGGCACCGATCTGGTGCGCCCGGGCACCGTGCAGGGAGTGACGCTCACGGGGGTCATCGAGGAGGGCGCGGTGACGGTGCGCGCGGATGCGCCGTGGCCGGACACGCAGGAGGCGCTGGCGCCGCTCGTTCCCAAGGACGGGCCGGACCTGCTGGGCTACCTGCCCTCGGACAGCTTCCTGGTGGCGCGCTACCGCGGGGACCCGTCCACGCTCGGCGGCGTGTGGCCGTACCTCGTGGGCCCCTACGTGACTCGCGCGGTGCAGCAGAGCAACTTTGATCTCAAGGGCGAGGTGCTCGACAACCTCCAGAGCGGCGTGGCGATGGGCGTGGCGCTGGCTCCCACGGCCCAGTTCGGCAGCGGCATCCCGGAGCTGGACATCCGGCGCACCAGCCCGTTCCGCTACGTGCAGCTGATGGTCGTCGCCGAGGCCAAGGACGCGGCGAAGGCGGATGCCACCCTGGCGAAGGTGCCGGACATCTCCAGCCACTTCGGCGCGGAGGTGAAGCCCGAGGATATCGGCGGCAAGCGCGTGTACCTCACCTCGTACAAGGCGGGGGAGGGCGCGCACTTCGCGGACGTGGGCGGGAAGCTGGTGCTCGCGGCGCCGCGGGCTCGATTGGAGGCGGCGCTCACGGGCCTCGCGGGCAAGCCGGGGCCGGTTCCCCTGGCGCCGGAGCTCCAGGGCGTGATGAAGGATCAGGTCCTCTCCGTGGTGCTGGATCTGCGCAAGCTGGCGGACTCGGTGCGCAACCTGCCCTCCGAGGCGTGGGGCGTGGGCGGCTTCGCCATCAAGGCCACCGCGGTCCGGTGGATGGAGGCGACGGACGACTTGCACGCGGTGACGTTCAGCCTGTCGCAGAAGGACAAGGCCCTGCAGGCCGAGCTGTCCCTGAAGCTGACGTTCGCCCAGGCGCAGCCGTCGTCCCAGCCGCGGACGCCGGCTCCGGCTCCCTCTCCGGCCCCGGCTCCGAATCAGGCTCAGCCCCAGCCCACCGAGGCCAAGTGATCCGGGCCAGGGACATCGTGAAGGAGTACCACGACGGGGACGGCACGCTGGTGCGCGTGCTGGATGGGCTGGCCCTGGAGGTGGAGCAGGGGGACTTCGTCGCGGTGGTGGGGCCTTCAGGGAGCGGAAAGTCCACGCTGCTGCACCTGCTGGGCGGGCTCGATGTGCACTACACCGGCGAGGTGGAGGTGGGCGGCGTCAAGCTGCGAGGGCTGAAGGATCGCGAGCTGGCGCGCTTCCGCAACACGCACGTGGGCTTCGTCTTCCAGTCCTTCCACCTCATCCCCAACCTGTCGGCGGTGGAGAACGTGCTGATGCCCTCGCACTTCGGCGCCGTTTCCACCGAGGCGCGTAAGCGGGCCGAGGCCCTGCTGGACCGGGTGGGCCTGCTGTCGAAGAAGGACCGGGCTCCGGTGCGCCTGTCCGGCGGCGAGCGTCAGCGCGTGGCCATCGCCCGAGCGCTCTTCTCCGGCCCCAAGCTGCTGCTGTGCGACGAGCCCACCGGCAACCTCGATGCGGCCACTGGCGCGGGTGTCATCCAGCTCTTCCATGAGCTGCACCGCGAGGGGCTCACCGTGCTCGCCGTCACCCACGAGGAGCGGATGAGCACCGCCGCCCGCCGGGTGCTGCGGCTGAAGGAGGGCCGGCTCGTGGAGGAGCCCGTTCTTCCCGCCCCGGGAGGTGCGTCATGAGGCTCGCCGCGCTCTCCCGATTGGTGCGCCTGAGCATCGCCCGCGAGCGCCGGGGCGCGTTCTTCTCCGCCTTCGGCGTGGCCGTGGGAGTCGGGGCGCTCGTCTTCTTCGTCGGCCTGGGGCTGGGCGTGGGCCGAGTCATCCGCGAGCGCATCTTCCCCACCGACGCGCGGCTGGTGGACGTGGTGCCTCCGGCGGTGTCGCTGGGCTCGTTGCTCGGCGGCGGCAAGCTGGACGCGGACATGGTGGAGCGCCTGTCTTCCCTGCCCGGCGTCGAGAAGGTGTACCGGAAGATGAACGTGCGAGTCCCCGCCGTCAGCCGCTACGAGGGTGCCTTCTTCGGCTCCCGGCTGCGCATGGGCATGGAGATCCTCGCCGTGGGTGTGGACGCGGGGCTGGTAGCGGGCGACGTGCAGCTCGGCGAGTTCAAGGATCCAGGGCCGGACAAGCCCATCCCCGCCGTCATCTCCACCCGGCTGCTGGAGATCTACAACAAGACCTTCGCCCCGGCGCGCAAGCTGCCGCAGATCTCCGCGCAGATGCTCGTGGGCTTCGGCTTCCCGGTGGAGTTCAACCGCTCCTACGTGGCGCAGACCGCCGCGGGTCCGATTACCGCCGCGCAGGCGCAGGTGGTGGGCGCCTCCGACCGGGCCCTGCTCGCGGGCATCACCATCCCGCTCGAGACGGCCATCCGCCTCAACAAGGCCTCCGGTGTGGATGCCGACACGTTCACCGGCGTCACGCTGGTGGCGCATGATCCCTCCCAGGTGTCGGCGCTCGTGGCCGCGGTGAAGGAGATGGGGCTGGAGATCGATGATCAGGAGCGGCGGCTCGCGGAGAACGCCGGCGCGGCCGTGACGCTCACCACCTCGGCGCTCGCGCTGCTGTCCATCCTCATCTGCGTGCTGGCCGCGGTGAACATCGCCCATGCGCTCTCCGCCTCGGTGCGCGCCCGGGCCAAGGAGATCGGCGTGATGCAGGCGGTGGGCGCCTCGCGAGCGGATGTGCGCAACATCGTCCTCGCCGAGGCCGGGGTGGTGGGGCTCGCAGGCGGCGCGGTCGGCACCGGGCTGGCGCTCGTCCTGGCGCTGATCATCAACCGGCTCGCCGCGCGCTACCTGCCGGACTTCCCCTTCAAGCCCGACAGCTTCTTCTCCTTCCCGTGGCCCGTGGTGCTGGGCGGCGTGGCGCTCGGGCTCGTCGCCGCGCTCGCGGGGGCCTACTTCCCCAGCCGCAGCGCCGCTGCTACGGATCCGGCTCGGACACTCGCGGGATGACGCTCCCCTCTCAAAAGGTGCTCGTGGCCAACGCCGTCTGCCTGCTGGGGCTCCTGTGGCTCTACGGCGGGGACGTGCACGACGCCCTTCAGGCCCGGACCGCCGAGGCCTCCGCCTTCCTCGATCCGCCTCCCTTCGTCCGCCCCATGGTGGTGCTCGGCCTCGGCGCCGTCGCCCTGGGTGTGACGGTGTGGGGCCTGCTGCGGCGCCGGGGAGATGACTTCAAGGGCTACCGGCTGCTGCCCGTGCTCCTGGTGGGCGCGCTCTTCGTGGATCTGGTGTTCGCAGAGCCGCGCATGCCCCTGAAGTCCGTGGATCTGGCCACCATGTCCCTGCAATACTTCCAGGAGCTGGCGCAGCAGCAGACCACCTCGGACTCCGTTCCCGTGGATCCCGCGGCGCTGCGCTCCGTGCTCGACAAGCTCCCTGGCCGCCCGCCATACCTCGTACGGGGCCAGCCCGCGGGTGCGTACGCCCTCCAGGTCCGCCAGGACTGCGAGGGCCCCGTGCGCTCGGCCCCCGGCCTTGAGCCCGGCACCTTCATCTACTGCGTGGCCCCCGGGAAGAAGGCCGCCTGGATCTCCCTGGTGGGGCTGCCCGCCGAGCGCCGCTTTGGCACTCCGGATGTGGTCTCCGTGGACGGCGAGGCGCGCTTCCTGGTCGTCCAGCCCCTGCCCCCGGAGGAGGAGGAGTCCCCGGAATCGCCCACGTCCTCGCCCTTCCGAGGCGGTGGCAGCCAGCCGCCGCCGCCTCCCAAGCCCGGTGGCGAGGGGCAGGATGCTCGCCCGGCACCCTGAGCAGGCGACTTGCCTACACGCTCCACGAGCAGTCCACGAAGGTTGACCCTGTGGAGCCGCGATCGATAGGCTCCACTCTCAAACCCCGAGACACACGAATCTCGTGACGACCTCTCAACCGAAGCGGCAACCCATCCCGTTTGGGAAGTATCTCCTTCTCGACCGCATCAACATCGGCGGCATGGCCGAGGTGTGGCGCGGGAAAATGTTCGGCGCGGGAGGGTTCGAGCGGCTCGTCGCCATCAAGCGCATCCTCCCCAACATCGCGGAGGACGAAGAGTTCATCACGATGTTCATCGATGAGGCGAAGATCAGCGTCCAGCTGAACCACGCCAACATCGCGCAGATCCACGAGCTGGGGCAGATCCAGAACAACTACTTCATCGCGATGGAGTACATCCCCGGCAAGGACATGCGGGCGATCTTCGACCGCTGCCGGAAGAAGGGCGAGCCTGCGCCCATCCCGCTGGTGGCCTACTGCGTCGCGAAGATGTGCGAGGGCCTGGACTACGCCCACCGCAAGAAGGACGGGATGGGGAGGGATCTCAACATCGTCCACCGCGACATCTCTCCGCAGAACGTCCTCATCTCCTTCGAGGGCGAAGTCAAAGTCATCGACTTCGGTATCGCCAAGGCCGCGGGCAAGGCGACCAAGACGCAGGCGGGCATCCTCAAGGGCAAGTTCGGCTACATGAGCCCGGAGCAGATCCGCGGCCTGCCGCTGGATCGGCGCTCGGACGTGTTCGCCATTGGCGTGTGCCTCTACGAGATGCTCACCGGCGAGCGGCTCTTCGTGGGCGACAGCGACTTCTCCGTGCTGGAGAAGGTGCGCAAGGCCGAGGTGGCCCCGCCCTCCACGTACAACCGCCGCATCCCCGAGCAGCTGGAGAAGATCGTCCTCAGGGCGCTCGCGCGCGACGTGGACGAGCGCTACCAGTACGCCAGCGAGCTGGGCGATGATCTGCAGCGCTTCCTGATCACCAACGAGGCGATCTTCGGCCGCAAGGACCTCATGCAGTACATGAAGTCCACCTTCGCCGAGGAAGTGGAGCGCGAGAAGCAGCGCCTGGCGGAGTACGCCAACATCAAGCCTCCCGAGGGCATGCTCTCGGCCATCGAGGCGGGCTTCAGCGGCTCCTCGCCGTCGGCCACCCTGCCTCCCGCGTCCGCGCCGCCGCCCCAGGCTCCTCCCAGCCAGCCGCCAGCGGAGCCGCTCAAGGCCTCGGGCGCCACGGCGGTGATGGGGCCGGGCGGAGCCAGCAACGAGGCCATCCGCCGCACGCCCTCGCTCACCGCGCTGCCGAAGCTCACCGCCGCCGCGCCCGCCCCGACGCCCAAGGATGACGAGGCCGTCGCGACGATGCTGGTGGACTCGCGCGAGTACTTCGACGACGCGGACGAGCCCACCACGCAGCCGGGCGCCAACGTCGGCCGCGCCGTGACGCCGGCGGAGCAGCCGCAGGTGGGCCTGGGAGAAGGAGAGGCTCCCACCACGGGCAAGACGGCCGTCATTGGCCCGCCCCAGGGGACTCAACCCCCGCGCGTCTCCAACCCGAACATCCCCGTGGTGACGCCCACGCCCAACGTGCAGGTGCGCCCCTCGGTGTTCGGGATGCCCGCGGTGCCAGGGGAGGGCGCTGCCTCGGTCAGCCGTCCGGGTGCAGGCTCCCGGCCGCCGGGAGATGGGCTGCCGCGCATCGTGCGGCCCGAGCCTCCCGCCAACGGGCCTCCCATGCTGAGCCCGACGGGGACGCTCCCGCCTCCTTCCACGCCTCAAGGGCGGCCCGGCCCCAACATGGCCGCGGCTCCCGCGTTCACTCCCGCGCATCATCCTCCGCCTGCCGTCGCCAGGCCCGCGCCGCAGGTGCGGGTGGAGCAAGAAGAGGAGCAGGCGCCGGGGAATGCGCCCGCGCTGCTGTTCGGTCAGAACCGGAACCTGGTCTTCGCGGCAATCGGCGCCGTCGCCGTCATCCTGGTGCTGGTGGCCGCCTTCCTGCTGACGCGGGCTCCCGCTACGGGCTTCATCGTGGTGCAGCTGCCCCAGCAGGTGAAGGGCAAGGCCCGGGTGATGCTCAACTCGCAGCCGGCGTCGGTGTCCGAAGGGTTCGTCCTTCAGCCCATCGCCTCGGGCCCCGTGTCGGTGGTGGTCAGCGCGGACGGCTACACCCCCTTCTCGCAGGTGGTCACCGTCCAGGCAGGCCAGCAGACCACCGTGGTTCCCCAGATGGAGTCCCTGGTGAAGACGGTGTCGATGGTGGTCGCCACCGTGCCCCAGGACGCCGAGGTGAAGCTGAACGGCAAGGTCGTCCGGGAGCAGGGCTCTCAGGACTCCTTCATCAAGGATCTGCCCACCAGCGATGAGATGGCCGTCGAGGTGCGCGCCCCGGGCTTCAAGTCCTTCCAGCGGAAGTACGCCCCGCCCACGGGCCCCGAGCCCCTGCAGGTGACGGTGAGGCTGGAGCCGGCGGAGCTCGCGGTGCGGGTGGAGTCCGAGCCAGCGGGGGCCACCATCCTCGTCAGCGGCAAGGAGCTGGGCGCCGTCACTCCGGCGGTGGTGAAGCTGCCGGCGGGCGTGAAGCAGGTGACCCTGCGGTTGAAGTGCTTCGAGGAAACCGAGCTGCCGGTGAGCCCGCCCGCCTCCGGAGAGTCGCCGGCGGTGGTGAAGGGCTCCCTGAAGAAGCAGCCCGGCTGCAAGTAACCTCGCCTGCCCGAGTGGGGCGGGCACCGGGCCCCTGAGCAGGGGCGGAGGGACGTGCGTCCGTGACGACCAAAGTGCGCAAGAGCAGCAAGTCGGATCCGCTCTCGGATCTGCCTCGGTGGGCGCAGAAGCTGGCGCAGAAGTACTACACGAAGACGGTGTCCACCTTCCTGCTCTATGGGGCGGTGAGGGATCTGCAGCCCCTCACGCTGGAGGACGGGGGGCGGGGCTTCGGCATCCTGAAGACGTTCCTGGCCGAGGAGCTGTTCGGCGGGAGAGATCACGTCATCTTCTATGATCGCTCGTCCGGCATCCGCGCCGCCGCGCCGGAGACGCAGAAGGATCTGCAGCGGGCGATGACGGGGTACGACGCGCTCTACGGCACGGACTACGCCAAGTCGCTGCCGAGGGATCCGGGCCGGGCGCTCCAGATCCTGGAGAACTACCTCCGGCTGCGGCTGGGCGAGGGCAAGTCGCTGGCGCTGATCATCGACTTCGCGGAGACGCTGGTGCCCGGCGGGGAGATGAGCCACCTGTCAGCGGAGGACCGCTTCGTGGTGGCCACGCTGGACAAGTGGGCGCACGATCCGCAGTTCCTGTCCAACGACGTCTCCGTGGTGTTGCTGGCGGAGAACCTGGCGGACATCTCCCCGAGGATCGCTCGCAACCCGTACGTGGCGCCCATCGAGCTGCCGCTGCCGGGCGAGGACGAGCGGCTGGACTACGTGCGCCACAAGCTGGAGGGCAAGCGGCTGCAGTCGGTGTCGGACGTGCCGCTGGCGGCGCTGGCGAAGATGACGGCGGGCCTGTCTCGCATCAACCTGGACCGGGTGCTCACCGAGGCGCTCGAGCGCGAGGTGCGCATTACGCCCGAGCTGCTCAAGGAGAAGAAGAAGGAGCTCATCCAGGCGGAGTGCCACGGGCTGCTGGAGTTCATCGAGCCGGCGCACAACCTGGACGCGGTGGCGGGCCACGCCAAGGCCAAGGAGATGCTGAGGCATGCGGCCAACGCGCTGAAGAAGGGCCGCAACGAGGTGATGCCCATGGGCTACCTGATCAGCGGCCCGGTGGGCACGGGCAAGACGTTCATGGTGACGAGCTTCGCCGGAGAGATTGGAATTCCAGCGGTGAAGTTCCTGAACTTCCGCAGCCAGTGGCAGGGCGTGACGGAGGCGAACCTGGAGCGCATCTTCACGCTGCTCAAGGCGCTGTGGCCGGTGGCGGTGATGGTGGACGAGGCGGACACGTTCCTGGGCAACCGGGACTCGGGCGGGGACTCGGGGACGAGCAGCCGCGTGTTCGGCTCCATCGCGTCGTTCATGGGCAATACGCAGTACCGCGGGAAGATCGTCTGGTTCCTGATGACGGCGCGGCCGGACCTGCTGCCCATCGACTTGAAGCGGCAGGGGCGCGCGGAGGAGCACCTGGCGCTCTTCTACCCGCAGACGGACGCGGAGCGGGACGAGCTGTTCAGGGTGATGCAGACGAAGACAGGCGTGTCGGTGGACGTGCCGTCGTTCGCGTCGTTGATCCCTGGGGGCACGCGGCAGTTGAGCGGCGCGGACATCGAGGCGGTGATGGTGCGCGCGAAGTTCCGGGCGCTGGCGGAAGGGCGGGAGCAGGTGGCCGTGGACGACTTGCGGGCGGTGCTGGCGGACTTCATCCCGCCCAGCTACCCGCTGGAGATCGAGCTGCAGAACCTGGTGGCGGTGCAGGAGTGCACCAGCCGCGAGCTGCTGCCCGAGCAGTTCCGCACCATGGAGCGGGACGACGTCACCCGCCGCGTGCGCGAGCTGAAAATGCTGCTCGAGGAGCAGTGAGCCCCGCCACCTAGGCTCGCTGCGTGTCGCCGCGCCAGCCGTGATCGCGGCGACCCACGTACTGCTACGGCAAGGCGCGCAGGGTGAGGGGATGCGCCTTGCCGGGCCCCGCTCGCTGAACGGGCCGATTCAGCGAGCAGAACCGGCCGCTATGGGCTCAGCTTGCTCCGGAGGGCAGTGAGCAGCGAGCCCTGGGCGTCATCCCCGCTCAGCTCCCAGATCATCGCGCCGCCCAGGTTGTTGGTGTTGATGTAGTCGCCCTTCACGCCGAGCGAGATCGGATCGTCGTAGCTCACCCAGAGCCCGTTGGAGGGGTTGTAGAGGTAGGGCACCTGGGCCTCGGGGTGGCGGCGCTTGATGCCCTGAGGCTCGAGCACGTTGTGGATATAGGAGTAGTCGAACATGCCGCTGGGGCCCGTGGTATCCGCGTTCCCCCACGCCGCGCCCCAGGTAGACTGGTAGAGACCATCCCCCGTGGGGCCCGCCGCCGTGCCCTGCCAGCCTCGGCCGTAGAAGGGCACGCCCACGATGAGCTTGGAGGCCGGTGCGCCCCCGGCCAGGTGGCCCTGCACCGCTTCGTGCGCGCTGTCGCGCAGCGCCTTGGCCGGGTTGGCGGCCTGCTGGTAGAGCGCCGAGTGGAAGTTCGCCGCCGAATCCCAGCCGCCGTGCATGTCGTACGTCATGATGTTGATGTGGTCGAGGTAGGGCGAGATCTGGGCAAGCTGGAGGGCCGTGTAGTTCTTGGGCGATGCGCCGCTGGCGATGCTCAGCTGCAGGCCTGGGCGCACCGCGTCGAGCTGGCGGCGGAACTCGGCCAGCACCGCCGTGAAGTTCGCGCTGTCCTCGGGACGGCCCGGGGTCTTTCCACCCACGACGGGAGACTCCCAGTCCACATCGATGCCGTCGAACACCCCCGCGAGCGCTCCGGCTGGCAGCCCTGGCACGTTGCCGCGGATGTAGAGATCGATGCACGACTGGACGAGCGCCTGGCGCTTGTCCGCGGTGCTGACGGCATCCGAGAAGCCGCTGGAATAGTCCCACCCGCCCAGGGAGATGAGCACCTTGAGGTTCGGGTACCTCGCCTTGAGCTTGCGCAGCTGGTTGAAGTTGCCCTTGAGCGGCTGGAGCGCGTTGTCAGCCAGGCCATCCACGCTGATGGTGGCATCGAAGGGCACCTGGTAGTCGGCCCACGGATCGCCCTGGGCGATGGTGCACCGGCCGTTCACCACGTTGCCGAAGGCGTAGTTGAGGTGGGTCAGCTTCGCGGCGGCTCCATTCGTGACGAGCGTCTTCGGATAGAAGGCGCGGCCGTAGATGCCCCACGAGACGAAATAGCCGACGATCTTCTTGGGAGAGGGCGTGGTGACGGTGAGCGGAGCGCTGCTGGCGGAGCGGTTGCCCGCTGCGTCTCTCGCCTTCACGGTGAAGGTATAGAGGGTGCCCGGCGTCAGCCCGGTCACGCTCACGCTGGTCCCCGCCGGCGAGGCCACCGGAGTGCTCCCGCCGTCCAGGAAGACCTCGTAGCCGGTGACGCCCACGTTGTCCGTGGAGGCCTGCCACGCCAGATCCACACTCCGGGGCGCCTTGCCCAGCAGGCTCAGGCCCGTCACCGTGGACGGAGGTTGCGTGTCTGCCTGCGGCGGCGGGGGCGGTGCGCTGGTGCCCCCACACGACTGGCCGTTGATCGTGCAGTTGAACGGAGCGCCGAGGGTGCCTTGGTGATGGCCGCAGAAGCCGAAGTAGTTCGAGCCACCCGCGGGGATCGTCCCGTTCCAACCCTGATCCTTCACCGTCTGGACCAGGCCCACCGCGGTCCAGTTGCCCTGCCAGAGCGAGGTGATGGTCATGCCGGGGACCAGCTGGAACGTCACCGTCCAGCCGGTGATGTCCTTCCCCGTGGTGTTGTTGACACGCATCTCCGCGCAGTACCCGGTCTCCCAGGTGGTGGTCGTCGCGAAGGTGAAGCCCGTGGTGGCCGTGGACAGCTGCTGTGGGCCGATGAGGGTGAGCGTGGACTGCTCATCAACGGAGGGATCTTCGGAGCACGCTGGAGCTGCACCGAGCGCGAGGATGAGGCCGAGCAGAAGCGAGGGGACAGCACGGTGCCAGCGTGGGGCGGCGGAGGAGAGACGCATGGGGCCTCCTGCGAGAGAACTGCGGCACTGCCCTTTCGGGCAGCGCGGGGGGCGCTTGGGGGGCGCACCAGTACAGGAGGCGCAAAGCCAAATATTCGGGTTTTTGATTGTTGATAATTATGTGTTTCAAACAGTGGTGAAACTCTTCATGCGTGTGAAACACATATCAACCACGCCGGGTCCGGCGCAGGCGCGCGCGGCGCGGGAGTCCTCTTCCTCGAGGGCTTCGGCCATGCACCCCGCTCTGTGCGAAGGACGGAGCGGTGCTGGCGGCTTCGAGCGCGGCCCTCACCATCTCCAAGGCTTGCTGACGCGAGATACGGCGAGCGGGGCCTGCACTGCCATCCAGCGGGAGCAGCAGCCCCCGCAGCTCGTCACGGTCCTGCGTGATGTGGCCCATGCGGAGTCTCCTCCTCAGCCTCCTCTTCCGCGGCCATTGCTCGCAGGGCGGCTCGGCCCAGGCGGAGCCGGCTGCGCACGGTCTCGAGAGGAATGCTCAGCTCCGCGGCCATCTCCGGCACGCTCATCTCCAGCACGTGGTGGAGCACCAGCGCGTGACGCTGCTCGTTGGGGATGCGATCCAGCAGCGTCACCACATGCTGGCGGTGGACATGCTCGTCCAGCGGCGTGTCCTCCGACGGCACCGCCACCAGCGCCTCCGGCGCGTTGCTCCGCGGCCCGCGGCTGTCGCGCATCCGCTTCAGCCAGAGGAACGTCGTCCGGGCCACCACCCGATCCGCCCACGAGCGCAGCAAGCCCTCTCCGCGATACGTGGGGAGCCCATGCAGCAGGGCGATGAGCGCCTCCTGGGAGATGTCCTCGACATCGGAGTCTCCGCGCACCAGATAGCGCACCAGGTTGCGCACGCGAGGCAACAGGTCCACCAGCAGGGACTCCGCCTCGCCGTGCTGCCCCGAGAGGGACGCGCGGTGGTGGAGGGGGCCTCTCGCGCTGCCTTTAACGACTGAGTCTTGAGCCATGCTCGTCATCTCTGGTCATGGAGGGCGCCGGCGGTGAATCCGGGTCACCAGGATTCACAGGAAAAACTCTATCGCCAGACACTCGCCATCGTCGCATGGCTTGAGCAATCATTCTCGGGCGCGAAGTTTCCGCCGCGATCACAAGCGAGCCCATGTGCGCGCGCTCACGGGCACAGCGATGGCGCAAGATTCACGATGGGATGGAGCCCACTTGTGGGCCTGGCTCCCGGGCCATGGTCGGATGCGCGTGCGGGTGCGCTATGCGGCGCTCGCGTAGGCACCCGGGCGAATCAGCCCTCGAGGACAGTTGCGAGCGTCCGCAGCTCCGGCAGCAATTGCCGCTCCGCCGCGCTGCCGGCCACGACCACGGGCAGCATCGCGCCCTCGAGAGAGGCCTCAGCCGAGAGCCTCACCGCGATGGGCGCCATCACCTTCGCCTCGATGAGGCGCTTGAGCGGACGGGCTCCCAGCTTGGGATCGTAGCCATGGCGCGCGAGCCAGGCCCGCGCGTCGGGATCCACCACCAGCCGCAGCCTGCGCCGCAGCAGCCCCGCTCGCGAGGCCGCCTTATGAAGCTCGAGGTCCACGATGCGCAGCACGTCCTCCTCGGAGAGTCGGCGGAACGGGATGACGTGATCGATGCGGTTGAACAGCTCCGGCCGGAACGCCTGGCGGACGGCGCGCAGGAAGTCTCCGGCGCCGCGCTCGGCCCCGTAGCCCATGGGCTCCGACTGCTCGACGCCGAGGTTGCTCGTCATGCAGATGACCGTCATCCGGAAGTCAACCAGCCGCCCCAGGCTGTCCGTGAGCCGGCCTTCGCCCAGGATGCCGAGCAGCAGATCGAAGATCTCCGGGTGGGCCTTCTCGATCTCGTCGAAGAGGACGAGCGACATGGGTTGTTGCCGCACGCGCTCGGCGAGGCTGATGACGCCAGGGCCGACCTCCATCAGCCGCTGGGCCGAGCCGGGCAGCATGTACTCGGACATGTCGAGCCGGATCATCCGGTCCTCGTGGCCGAAGAGCGTGCGGGCCAGCTGCTTGGACAGCTCTGTCTTTCCGACCCCGGTGGGCCCCACGAAGAGCAGCGTGCCCACGGGCTTCTCCGGATCGTTGAGCCCCGCCTTGAAGCGCGAGAGCACTCCGGCGGCCTGCTCGCAGGCGCGCTCCTGGCCGATGACTCCCTGCGCGAGCTGGGCCGCGAGCGTGCCTTGCTCGGCGGGGATCTCATCGCTGATGAGCTGGAGCGGCAGCCCCGTATAGCGCGCGTAGGCCTCCGAGGCGTCGCGCGGGTAGAGCGTCCGGGCCTTGCCGCGCTCGGCCTGCTGGTCCAGCCAGTCCAGGAAGCGGAAGGCCTTGCCGGGGAAGAGCGTATCGCGCTGGAACATCTCCAGGTGCCCGACGAGCTGCCGCAGACCCATGGGGTGGATGCTCACGCGGCTGCGGCGGGTCTCCTGGTAGCGCTGCATCAGCTCCGGCATCTGCATGGCCGAGGGCTCCTCGATGCGGACGACCCGGAAGGGACGCAGGGCCTCCGGGAAGCGGCGCTGGCAGCGCTCGAACTCGGCCTCGGTGCACTCGGCGATGAGGGAGATCTCCTCGCTGGCCGCGGCGGGGATGAGCAGGTCACCAATCGAGGACCCATCCGGCTGCCGCGCCAGGATCGACGTGAGCCGGTCGACGTAGAGGTAGTGGTTCTCGAACGAGAGCGCGTCGATGATGTTCAGGCAGCGCTCCTGCCACATGCCCAGGTACACCATGCCGGCGACGATGCGCTCGGCGCTGGTGCGCCAGATCTTTGGGAACTGGCGCCCCTTGTCCTCGCGCCGTTGCTCCGCGAACCAGCGCGCCAGTTTCAGCACCCAGCTCGTCTTGCCGACTCCCGGCCCCCCCACGAGGAGGATCGACCGGGGCGGCTGCCGGAGCGCGTAGCTGCGCCAGGACTCCAGCTGATCGCCGTCGTAGACCAGCGCGGGGGCGCGGCTCCCCAACGCGCGTGAGGTGAGCTCCTCTCCAACCTGGGTGAGCACCGCGGGGGCGGGCTCCTCGTCCGAGTGGCCCTTGTGCGCCTGCTGCAGTTCGCCCGGATCCCAGCTCTGGACGTACTCCTCTCCCTCGTGGCGGAAGTCGTAGAGGCCCTTGGGCTTCTCGCCCAGCAGCGCGGTGGCGAGCGCCTGCTGCAACACCTCCCGCGCGATGGACAGGTCCTCGAGGAGGAAGGACCAGCCGAAGCGCGGCACGAGCACTCGGTACGCGCCGCTCTCCAGCTTTCCGTAGACGTAGGTCAGCCGCAGCGGGAGCAGCGCCTTGCCAATCACTGGCCGCTTCTGGTGCAGCGTCTGCGGGTGGATCTCCACCGTGAGTGTCTTGGCTTGCAGGGACTCTTCCCACAGGAAGCGGCCGAGCGCGGACGCATCCTCGAGCAACATGTACCGCACGCGCGCCTCCAGCAGCGCGTAGACCTCGGCCTCGCTGGCGCCGTAGGCGGACGGCGCGGGCTGGTCGAAGAAGCTCGTCCAGGCTGGCAGCAGCCGCCCCGTGAGGCGGCCATCGTGGTGGGTGGTGAAGTAGACGCGAAGGCTCTTGTCGCTCATGGAGTCAGGCGCTCCCGTCCGTCGGATTCTGGGTCATGCGCAGCCGCCACAGGGCAGGGAGGGCCTCGGCCGGAGTCCGCACCCGGTGGAGTCCACTATGGGTGAGCAGGTAGTCATCGAGCTCTAGCGTGGACACCGCGTTCTGGCGGGCGGGTGGCTCGAAGCGGTAGGCCCGGACCACGGGGACGGCCGCTTCGGGGTTCTCCGGCAGGGGGCTCACGCCCTGCTGGCGGGCCTTGTGGAAGGCCTGGAGCTTCGCGTCGTGCTGGGTGATCAGCTCCATCGGCGTGGGAGCGGCTTCGCCGTGCACGCGCACCTTGACGATCTCGGGCAGGCGTCCGGTGGACTGCCAGACGTGGAGCCCAGCCTCTCCCTCGAAGAAGGGGCGCACGCCGGGGCCCACCAGCTTGAGCGCGATGTGGATCGGCTCCAGCGGCGCCTTCAGGAGGTTCGGCAGCTCCTGGGGGCCTCCCGAGATGAAGGCTCCACCGGGGAGCTTGGCGGAGAAGCCCTCGAGCTCGCCGCGCGCATGGGCGTAGGCCTCGAAGAGCCAGAGGGCCAGCATGGAGCCGCCGCCTCCCTCCTGGCGCCACTGCCCGAGCGGGAGCAGCTCCAGCGTGATCGCATGCTGGTCGGAGCGGGCGAGATCTCGAAGGATGCGCCGCAGGAAGTAGACCTCCGCGAGCGCGTCCAGCAACTGCTCGCGGGAGACGACCCTCACGGGCTCGAAGGCTCGCCTGTCAAAGAGACGGATGCGCCCGGCAACCCCTCTCTCGACGTGGGGTGGATTGTTCATGACGCTGAAGCGCTCGACTTCGATCATCTCCCGGGCCTCTTCCTCGGGCGCTCGGGCGAGGGCCTCCAACCGGCCCGCGAACTCCTCCAGGTACAGCCGCATCGCGTCGAGCGTGTAGAGCGACTCGGCGTGGTCCCGCTCTCCGGCCTGGAGCCTGGCGAGGTGGAAGCGGACCTGCTCGGACAGCGCGCCGAGGTTCTCACTGTGCTGGATGCGCTGCACCTCCTCACGCACCTCGAGCACCTTCTCGCGCAGCTTCGCGACAGGGAGCGTCAGGAGCGGCTCCAGCGCGAAGCCCTCGACCGCGGGCTCGCGGGGCACGAGGGCATCGGTCTGCACCTCGAAGTGGCCGTCCCGGGTATAGAGCTGGAACAGCCGCATCAGCGCCTGGGGGCCGCGGATGATGGCCTCGGAGAGCACCTGGCCGACCTTCTCCTCCAGGTAGCGCTTGAGGGGGCGGGCGCCCAGGGCGGGATCGAAGGACTCCTCGACGATGCGGCGCTTCACCGCGTCATCGGCTGACACGAAGATGTTTCGGGAGGTCAGGCCACGTCTCGCCAGCAGCCTCGCGAGCTCCTTCTCGACCACCTTCTCTCCCGACTCTCGCGACAGCGGCGAGAAGTGCACGATGCGGTCGATACGGTTGAAGAGCTCGGGTGGGAAGAACTCTCGCACCGCCCGGTCGGAGTCGAGCGCCACGGACCGGGCATCCTGCTGACCGATGCCCACCGCGGCCTTCTGGCGCGCGCCCAGGTTGCTCGTCATCACGATGACCGTGTGCGTGAAGTCCGCTGTCTCTCCCGAGGCGTCCGTGAGCCGGCCCTCATCGAACGTCTGGAGCAGCAGGTTGAGCAGCGCGGGGTGCGCCTTTTCGATCTCGTCGAGCAGCACGAGCGTGAAGGGCTGCTCGCGAACCAGCCGCGTCAGGCGGCCCTCCGGCTGCCACGCATCGCCAGTGAGCCGAGCGACCGCATCCGGCGTCTGGAACTCGGCCATGTCGAGCCGCACCATGCGCGAGGCGTCTCCATACAGGTAGCTCGCCAGGGCTCGCGCCAGCTCCGTCTTTCCGGTCCCCGTCGGTCCAGTGAAGAGGAAGACGCCATAGGGCCGCCGAGGATCGGTGAGCCCGGAGTGAATGCGGACAATCAAATCGCTGGCCACCTCCACCGCCTCGGGCTGGCCCATCACCTTGCGAGCGAGGGCCGTCTGGACGTCGGCCGGGTCCAGCCGCTTGTTGGGGTGGAGCAGGAAGTCCGGCAGGCCCGTCCTGCGCGACAGGTGCTCGAAGAGCAGGCCGGAGTCCACCTCCCGGCTGTTGCCGCCGTAGTCGACGGCTAGCTCGCGGAGCAGATCCAGCGCCTTGCCCGGCATCGCCGCTCCCGCGAAGAGCGAGCCGGCCTGTTCGAGCAGGGTAGGGAAGAGCGTGGGCTCCCAGGCGATGGTGTGCCGGAGCTCCAACTCGCGGGACTCGTGCAGGAGCATCCGCAGTGTCTCGTCGGCGCTGGTGGGGCGGACGTGGAGCTGGGTGAAGAGCGCGGCGAAGGAGGGCGAGTCTGTCTCCAGCCTCTGGAGCTGCTCGGGCGTCACCGCGCCGACGAGCGTCAGCTCCCCTCGCGCGAGCGGTCCCTGGAAGAAGAGGGCGAGGTTGGCGTCGCTGTCCCGCGAGCGGCCGATGCGCCCGAAGGCGTG
The DNA here is from genome assembly GCF_045802625.1 of Hyalangium sp. Taxonomy (NCBI): domain Bacteria; kingdom Pseudomonadati; phylum Myxococcota; class Myxococcia; order Myxococcales; family Archangiaceae; genus Hyalangium; species Hyalangium sp. Next base: position 71,090 of record NZ_JBJMQP010000011.1, read on the forward strand.
AATGTCTTCGATGAAGAGGATGCGCCGTCCGCCGCGCGAGTCCTCCAGGAGCTTGAGGCAGCGCTGCTCCCAGTCGCCGACGTAGCTCATGCCCGCGATGATCCGCTTGCCCGCGATGGCCCAGACCTCGGTCACCTTGTCCAGGTTGCGGTGGCTGCGGAAGTCCTCGGCCTCGAGCTGGTCCGCCACGAAGCGCTTGAAGAGCGTTCGCTTGCCGGAGCCCGGTGGCCCCACGAGCAGCACGGGCGTCCGCCGCTCTCCACCGAGCAGGAACTGGAGCTGCTCGCGGTAGGGACTGCGCGGCATCCCGGTGTCGAGCGTCTCCTCCGCTGCTTGGACGGTCAGGTGGGTGCCGAGGTTGTTCAGCACCTGGAGCCCACCGCTCGACTTCTTCTTCTTCTTGCCGGTCCGGTCCGTCAGCTCGAGATCGTCCCAGGGCCCCTTCTTCTTGCCGAGCTCGTCGAGCAGCGACTTCGGCCGCGCCACGAACGAGACGGCCTGGAGGCTGTCCTTGCGGCCGGAGCGCAGCGCATCGAGCGCGTATGCATCCAGCTTCGCCCAGGTGCGCGTGAAGAAGGCCTTGGCCTGGTCCTCAAGGCTGAACTCGGTATCCACCGGGAACCACTCATCCTGGCGCGCGGGATGGTAGGCGATCGTCAGCGATTCGGTGCGCGTGCGCATCCGCGGCTCGAGGATCAGCGGAAAGACGCCGGCCAGCTTCCGAGTCTCGGAGTCGGCCTGGACGCGCTTGAAGTCCAGCTCCAGCCGCAACCGCTCCAGGCGGATTCCGCGCGGCATCTGGAAGTACGACAGCTCGCGGACGGGCAGCTCGCCGATGATCGTCCGGAGCTCATCCACGAGCTTGCGCTGCAGCTTGACGGTGTTTTTGCCCGAGCGGGTGCGGGTGTACGGCCCGAGCCCCAGGGTGGTCCACTCGAGCCCCGAGGCTCCCCGGTTCTGGTAGATGGCGATGGAGAGGTTCATCGCTTCGCCTCCCGGACCTGATCGAGCTCGAAGGAGAAGAGGCCCTCGCGGTCGAGGCCGCCGGAGCGCTCGGCCTGGTCGATGTGTTCGAGCAGGATGAGCTCCAGATCCGGGAAGTAGCCCCGCGAGCCAGGCTTCATCAGCCGCGCGCCGTTGCACAGCTCGATCTTTCCGTCGGAGAGGTGGTCGCGGGTGGCTGGCATCAGCCGGAGCTGCTTGAGCGGAGGAGGGGTGGGGGGGCTGATGGCAGGTAGCCCCAGCTCCTTCTCGGACAGGCTGCTGCGCATTGCCACCGGCTTGATGATGAGGAAGGGCGGGGTCTCACTTCCCTCTGACGGCTGGAAGCGGTGCACCCCGGCCTCCAGCGCCAGGAACACTCCGGCGTTCGGTCCGTGGGCGAAGAGGAGGACCTCGTGGAAGCCGCGCTCGGGGTTGCCCAGGGCCTTCTTCGTCAGCTTCTCCGGGCTGAGGGGATCGCTCCACCTGCGCCTGCGATCGCTGCTCTTGCTCGTCACGGCTGGCCGGACGTCGATCATCCAGCCGCGCCTCGGTGCATCCTCCAGCAGCGGCAGGAGCCAGCGCTCGAAGCCGCGTGCCTCTCCAGCCTCTTGGAGCACCAGGGTGATGTCATCGCGCTTGGGTTGCAGCGCCAAGAGCACCGCGGGCATCTGCCGCCGGAGCGCCTGAAGCTGTGTGTTCGCATCGTCCACGAAGGGCTCGACGTCCTGTTGCTCGAACAGCGCCATCAGCGCCAGCTCCTCGGCGGCCACCAGCGCCGAGCGGAGCTGCTGCGCGTGTCTCCAGAGCCCATCGAGCCGGTGGTGCTCTCCGCGCAGGTTCGCCATCGTGAGGGCTCCGGGGCCGCGCTCTTCCCGCTCGCCCTGGGAGAGCTGGGCCACCAGGAAGCTGATCTGCTCCTCCAACTGAACCACCGCGTCGAGCCGGAGGAGCCCGTCCATGGCCCGTCGCTCCGCCTGGAGCTCTCGCACCATGTGGAGCTGGTTGCGGGTGGTCCGGGGGCTCCCCTTGTGCAGCTCCACCGCGACGGAGCCCTCGCGCAGGGTGAGCTCCACGCGTCCACCCTGAGCCTCGGGCCCCGCCGCGGAGAGCGCTCGCGCCACGGGGACGACGAGCTGCTGGTCCAGATGCCTGCGCATGGCGCGTGCGCCATAGGCTTCTTGGTATCCGGACTCGGCGAGGGCGGCGGTGGCCTCGGCCGGTAGCTCGAGCACGATGCCGCGCTGGAGCAGGCCGCGCCGCTGCCGCAGCTTCTCCACTCCGAGCCGAGCCACCTCCGCCACCTGCTCGGAGGTGAGCGCGTGGAAGGGGATGATCTGGTCGATGCGGTTGACCAGTTCGGGCCGGAAGTGCCGGTGGACCTCGCGCAGGTAGTGCGCTGTGTCGTCCGCCGCCGTCGCTCCGATGCCGATGGGGCTGCGCCGGTGGGATGCACCGAGGTTGCTGGTCATGATGATGAGGGCGTTGTGGAACCAAGCGGTGTGTCCGCGGGCATCGGTGAGCCGCCCCTCGCCGAAAACTTGGAGGAGCAAGTCGAAGACGGCGGGGTGGGCCTTTTCGATCTCATCGAGTAGGAGCACGCAGAAGGGCTGCTGGCGCACCCGCCGCGTGAGCAGACCTTCGCCCTGCTCGTTGCCACGGATGAGGCGGTCGGCGGACCAGGCGTCCATGAACTCGCTCATGTCGAAGCGGAACAGCCGCTCGGGCGAGCCGAAGAGGAAGGTGGCCAGCAGCCGCGCCAGCTCTGTCTTGCCGACGCCGGTGGGGCCTACGAAGAGGAAGGTGGCCAGTGGTTTGCCCTGGGGCTGCAGGCCCGCCTTGACCATGCACAGCGTCTCGACGACGCGGCGTACGGCGAACTCCTGGCCAATGAGCTGGCGGCGGAAATATGCCTCGACTTCTCCGGCGAGCAGGGCACGGTCCTCGCGCAGGAGGAACTCGGGCACGCCGGTCTTGAGGCTGAAGAGCGAATAGACACGCTCGCGGGTGAGCACGGGCGTCTTGCCGTCACCGGTGCGTTCCTGCTGGAGGCCCGCACGCATCTCCTCATAGAGCCGGAGCGCCTTGCCCGGCAGCGCGCGGCTGGGGAGGTAGCGCTCGGCCAGCTCCACGAGCGGCGCCACGGCCTCATCCGCCAGCGTCGGCCGCGAGGGCTCCTCATTCCGTTGCCAGGCCACCCGCGCCCGCAGCGCCTCGCAGGTGGCCTTGGTCCCGAGCGGCTCGAGGCGCACGCGCGTCAGCAGGGAGAACAGGCCCGGGTGGCGGCTCTCGAGCAGATCGAGCGACTCCGGAGCCAGCTCTCCGAGGAACCGTACTTTGCCTTCCTCCAGGAAGGGCTTCATCGCTCCCGGCAGATCGATGGACTCCGTGGAGTGTTGCGCGAGCAGCTCCCCGAAGTTCTCGAAGTAGAGCAGGGCGTTCAGGTCCTGCGCGGCGCGCATCACGCGCAGCACACGCTCCTGCCACTGCCCAAAGCCGGACATGCCGGCGATGAGCCGGGAGCCGCTCGTGGCATAAACCCGGTGCTCGCGGCCCGCCTTGCGCTCGGCGCGGAGCCACGCCTGGAGCAGCTCCGTCTTGCCCGACAGCTCCGGGCCCACGAGCAGCACGCCCTGTCGCTTCTCGCCGCCGAGCAGGTTGCCCAGCAGGGCCAGCTCCGTGTCCCGGCCGATGAGCGGGGGGCCGCGCTTGGCCTCGTCACGCGTGTGCAGCGGGGTGGAGACGGAGAGGAGGACCTCGTGGGCCTGATCACGCACGAGCTTCTCCTGCAGCTTCTTCCGGGCCTGCCGAGCCTTGTCGCCGAACGCATCCTGGCGCCGGAGCTTGAGCTGCACGGTCTCCAGCTTCACGGCCTTGGGCGGCAGCAGCCGCAGGTACTCGTGAGAGGTGGGCTCGCGCGCCGCGAGCAGGCGCTCCACGTCCGTGCGGACCGCTTCGAGGACGTCCTGGTTGCGCCCCACATACACGGTGTGGTCGAGCGCGGGGATGAAGGCCCAGGTCTCCTGAGGCAGTGGCACGACGAGCGTGGCCAGCTCGAGCGTCTTCGGCTTGAAGAGGCGCTTGGGCAGGTCCGCGCGAGGTGCCAGCACCTCGATCATCTCGATGCGGACCTGCTCGGGCAGGGCGAAGTGGGCGAGGACGTCGGGCTCCGCCCGAGAGAGATACTCCTCGAGGAAGAGCCGCTGCTCCGCCAGACAGGCCTCCTGGGTGGGTGCGTGGCTCGTCAGGGAGGGAGCGGCGACGGGGAACGCCTGATGCGCCCC
>NZ_JBJMQP010000012.1:0-7517 GCF_045802625.1 Hyalangium sp.
AAAGCCGGACGTGGCGCTCGTGGACGTGATGATGCCCGTGATGGATGGGCGCGAGCTGCTGCGCGAGATGCACGCGGACGCCCGGTGGCGGGACATCCCCGTGGTGATGATGAGCGCCGTGTCTCAGTCCATCCTCACCCGCGACGGGCCGCTCGTCTGCGCCGACTTCTTCCAGAAGCCGTTCGACTTGTGGAAGCTCCTCGATCGGCTCCGCGAGCTGACGGGCATGCACGAGCATCATTGAGTTCGGGCGGGAGCGCCCGGGTTCAGCTCCCGTCCAGGCTCATATAGGTGCGCCGGGCGGGCACCGAGTAGAAGCGCCCCTCGGGCAGCACGTAGGCGGTGAGCCGGCCACCGTAGACACAGCCCGAATCCAGCCCGAAGGCATGCGGGTGCTGCTGCAGGCCGCGCAGCGCATCGTGCCCGAAGAGGACGAGCTCCGGCCCAGTCCAGAGGCTGGCCCAGGGCGCGCCGCCCTCCACGCGCTTCGAGGGCTTTCCGTCCGGGCCAATGCTGCGCAGGTTGAGCAGGTGCTCGTGGCGCTGCTCCTTCAGCGGCACCCCCGGCACCAGCCCGGCGTGCACGGCGAGCACGTTGAGCTCCGGCAGGCGCATGTAGAGCGGCAGCGAGGCCAGGTACTTCCAGTCCGCGGCGCTGAGGGTGTCCAGCACCTGCTGGTGCTCGGGCTTGAGCTTCTTGCCCGGCTTGCCATGGCCCTGGTGCCAGTGCAGCACGTGCTCGTCATGGTTGCCGCGCACGGCCAGCAAGCCCAGCTCGCGCGCCCGCCGCACCACGCCCGCCGAGTCCGGCCCCTTGGCCACCAGGTCTCCCACGAGCACCACGCGCTCGCCTGGCCGCCAGTCGCACTCCTTCAGGAGCGCGTCCAGCTCCTGGGCGCAGCCATGCACGTCTCCGATGAACAGCGTCCGCATCTGCTCTTCCTGGAACACGCGGGGAGGACCGCTCGCGAGAAGTGAGGCCCCTGCACCGCCGGACTGCCCCCTGTGCACCCACCAGGGAGAGATGTTACCTGCCTGCCGCGCACTCGGGCAGGAGGGGGGAGGCACAGCTTCAGTCCCTGGCACTCGGGTTGCTGGTAAGAGCAGGAGGCCCGCCGGGTGCGGGCAGCGGGCCACGGCAGGCCCCGGAGGTGAATGTGGAGCACGGCGGCATGGGTGGAGGCTTCTCGGCCTGCGCCTCCTGGCTGGAGCTGAGCGCGTCGGCGCTGCGGCACAACGTGGAGGTGTTCCGCGCGCTGGAGGCCACCCGGGGCAGCGGTCCCCCACGGAGGGTGGGCGCGGTGCTCAAGGGCAACGCGTACGGGCACGGCTTCCAGGAGCTGCTGCCGCTGGTGCACCCGCGGGTGGACGTCCTCTACCTCATCACCCCGCAGGACGGGCTGGCGGTGCGCGCCTTCGAGCGGAAGCATGGGCTGGCGCCCCGGCAGGTGCTCGTCATCGGCGCCATCGCTCCGGAGGAGGCCGTGGCCCTGGCGCGCGAGGGCGTGGACGCGGTGGTGGCGGACCTCTCGTGGAGGGAGGCAGGGGCCGTGCTCCGAGCGGCCCGGCTGGAGCGCCCGCTGCGGATCCACGTCCACATCGACACGGGGCTGGGACGCGAGGGCTTCACGCTGGAGCAGCTCCCCCGCGACACGGGCTTCCTCGCCGAGCACCGGGACGTATTCGAGCTGGTGGGGGCGCTCAGCCACTTCTCCAACACGGAGGACGTGACGGAGCAGGAGTACGCGCTGGCGCAGCTCCAGGCCTTCGAGACAGGCATGGCGCGGCTGGTGGAGCAGCTCTCCCCGGCGCACCCGCCGCAGCGGCACATCGCCGCCAGCGCCGCGAGCCTGGTGCTGCCGCGCGCCCGCTACGACGCGCTGCGGGTGGGCATCTCCTTGTATGGGCTGTGGCCGTCGGCGGAGACGCGGCTGTCGGCGAGGCTGGTGCTGGGCGAGGTGCCCTCGCTGCGGCCGGTGCTCTCGTGGCGCTGCCGCAGCCAGGTGGTGAAGTGGCTGCCGGCGGGCAGCTACGTGGGCTATGGGTGCACGTACCGGTGCTCGGAGCCCACGCGCATCGCGGTGCTGCCGGTGGGCTACTTCGACGGGTACCCTCGCCTGGTGTCCGGCAAGGCGCACGTGCTGGTGAACGGGCGGCGGTGCCCGGTGCTGGGGCGCGTCATGATGAACCACGTGATTGTCGACGTGACGCGGGCCACCACGGACGACCAGCCGGTGACGGCGACGCTGCTGGGGCACGATGGCGACGAGACGGTGTCCGCCGAGGCCCTGGCCGGCTGGGCGCAGACCATCCACTACGAGGTGGTGACGCGGCTGGGCGCTCACCTGCGGCGCGTGGTGGTGGATTGAGCCCTCCCTGACTGAGGGGGTAGGGGCCGGGCTGGAGACGCGATACGCCGGAGTGCGTGTATGCTGGGCCTCACACTCTTTGTGGGGACCGCCTTGCACGATCCAGCCCTGGCTCAGGAAGCGCTCTCTGAGCTGCCACCCGACATCGCCCAGAGCCCGCTCTTCAACGGAGATCTCGCGCCCATTCCCAAGGCGCGCCGCAACTGGTCGACCTACAACTTCGCCGCGCTGTGGATCTCCATGGCGCACTGCATCCCCACGTACATGCTCGCCGGCGGCCTGATCGCCGTGGGCATGAACTGGTGGCAGGCGCTGCTGACCATCGGCCTGGGCAACGTGATTGTCCTGGTGCCCATCCTGCTCAACGCGCACCCGGGCACCAAGTACGGCATTCCGTTCCCCGTCTTCGCCCGGGCGAGCTTCGGCACCACTGGCGCCAACGTGGCCGCGGTGCTGCGAGCCTTCGTCGCGTGCGGCTGGTTCGGCATCCAGACGTTCATCGGCGGCGAGGCGGCGAAGACGCTGATCGAGGCGCTCTGGCCCTCCTACGGCCACATCGCCGAGGGCGTCACGGTGCTGGGCCTCTCCATCCCGAGCGCCTTCACCTTCCTGCTCTTCTGGGGCCTCAACATCTTCATCATCTACAAGGGCATGAACGCGGTGCGCGTGTTCGAGAACTGGGCGGCGCCGCTGGTGCTGGTGATGGCCGCGGTGCTGCTGGGCTGGGCCGTCAAGACGGCAGGCGGCCTGGGGCCCATGCTCGAGCAGCCCTCGCGGTTCGCGACCGTGGGCGAGTTCTGGAAGGTCTTCATCCCCTCGCTGACGGGCATGATCGGGTTCTGGGCGACGCTGTCGCTCAACATCCCGGACTTCACCCGCTTCGGCAAAGGCCAGAAGGAGCAGATGCTCGGGCAGACCCTGGGCCTGCCCACGACGATGATCGCGTTCTCGGCCATGGGGGTGATCATCACCAGCGCCACCCAGGCCATCCTCCACGGCGTGGATGTGGGCAAGCTGTGGGACCCGATGTTCCTGCTCGGGCAGCTGACCAGCTCCGCGAACGCCATCGGCCGGGACGCGCCGCTCATTGCCTCCTCGGGCACGCGCGCACTGGTGGCCATCATCTCGCTGTTCGGCGTGGCGGTGGCGACCCTGTCGTGCAACATCGCGGCGAACGTGGTCAGCCCGGCCAATGACTTCGCGAACCTGGCGCCGCGCTACATCAGCTTCAAGACGGGTGGGCTCATCACCGGCCTTGTCGGCATCGCGATGATGCCGTGGAAGCTGCTCGCGAGCGCCGAGTCGTACATCTTCAACTGGCTCGTGGGGTACTCGGCGCTGCTGGGGCCTATCGCGGGGATCATGATCGCCGACTACTGGCTGCTGCGCCGCCGCGAGCTCGATGTGGCCGAGCTGTACCGGCCGAACGGGCGCTATGCGGGGACCAACTGGGTGGCCGTGGGTGCCCTGGCACTGGGCGTCCTGCCGAACCTCCCGGGCTTCCTCAAGAGCGTGCACGTGGTGGGCGGCGAGCCGGGCTTCTTCGACTCGCTCTATGTCTACGCGTGGTTCACGGGCTTCATCGTCGCGGGCGCGGCTTATCTCATTGGCATGCGCCTGGCTCCGCGGCCCCAGACGCAGACGCCTCCGAGCCCGACGGTGTCCTGATGCGGTAGGTGGTGCGTGCGGAGTGGGCCGCCGTCGCTCAGGCGGCCTCCGCCACGTCCTCGATGCACTCATCGGTCAGCGTCTGGATCTGACCGATGACCACCATGCAGAGCAGCGCGCCCAGGGTGAGGATGACCTGGGCCGCGAAGCCAGCGAGCAGCGCTGACGTGAGCAGGAGCGGATCCGAATCGAGGGTGGCGAACAGGTACGCCTGAACCAGCCAGGCGAAGCCTCCGAGCACCCACGCGGTCCACCACGCGGTCACCGCGGCGCCCATCTTGGGAGCGCCTCCGAGGCTCCGCCGCAGGCCGCGCACCACGAGGTACGGATCATAGAGGTGGGCCAGGGGAATGAACCACCAGGCCACCGCCCACGCGGGCGTCGTCCCGGGATCCAGGCCGAGCAGCTTCGTGGTCCTCACGGCCAGGTGCAGCCACCGGAGGAAGAGGACCGCCGTGAGCCCAGTGGCCAGGAGCAGCGCCAGGTTCAGCGGGCGGGAGGCTTGCTCGTAGCTGAAGGCCGCCGCTGAGGGCGCCATGCCTCCACTGAGGCGGGAGATCAGCCAGCCGTTGAGCAACGCCTCGAACAGGGTGCACAGCACGACCAGCCCCAGTGACCCTTGCGCCAGACTCCCTCGGGCTCTCAGGGAGGGCAGCTCTCGGAGCTGGCGGTACTCGCAGGCCGCACAGATGTCGCCCCATGTCTCGCAGCGGGCGCAGACGAAGCGGCCACAGCGCGAGCAGGTTCCCACCGGCTTGAAGGCCGGGTGCTCAGGGCAGGCGACCTCGGGGCTCATGTGCTCGGCGGCGGCGCGTACTTCCAGCGGCGGTGCAGCCACAGCCACTGCTCGGGGTACTGGCGGATGATGCGCTCGAGCCCCGCCGTCACGGCCGCGGTGTGCTCGGTGATGGGATCCTTGCCCTCCTGCGGCGGTGGAGGCAGGAAGGGGCCCTCGATGTGGACTTGCATGCGCGGGCCGTTGCGCACGCCCATCACCACCCAGGCCGGCACTCCGGTGCGCTGGGCCGCCACCGCCATCGCCGGAGTGGTGGAGGCCAGCCTCCCGAAGAACGGCACGAAGACGCCCTTGGACGGGATGGCTTGATCCAACAGCATGTACACGCTCTCGCCGCGGTGGATGGCATCCACCGTCTCCTGCACGGCGCCCTTGGGGTAGATGAGCCCCGCGCCCGCGCGCACCCGGTTCTCCGCGATGCGGTTGTTGAGCGCGCCCTTGAGCGGGCGCACCAGCGCGTTGAGCGGCACGCCGCGGTGGATGAGGACCTCTCCCAGCAGCTCCCAGTTGCCAAAGTGTGCCGTCACCAGCAGGGCGCCCTTGCCCGTGGCCAGGTGCGCCTGGAGCGCGAGCCACGCCTCACGGCCCAGCACATCCTCCTTCTCCCAGTCCGGAGGCATCCGGCGCTCGTCGGCCAGGGCCTCCAGCACCACGCGCGCCATGGTGATGTACGTGCCTTTGGCGATGGCATGCCGCTCCTGCTCGGAGCGCTCCGGCATGGCCTGGGACAGGTTCTCCAACGCGACGCGGCGCCGGATGCCCAGCGAGTAGGCCAGCCCTCCCACGAAGTGCGCGAGCCGCTCCCGGGAGCCCCAGCCCATTTTCGCCACCCAGCCCATGATGAGGTTGGCCAGGAAGCCGGCGAGGGGGCCGGGCGGCTCGCCGATGACACGGCGCAGGTGCGCGGACGTCAACCGGATGGGGTGGACCGCGGGGGCAGGCACGGAAGCAGGCGAGGACACGGCGGCGCACTCCACACCGAAGCGGGCGGACCGGCAAGCCAGTACACGCGAAGTTGCTCCCTTGCTCCGCCGGACCGCGCTAGACCATGCCGCCATGCGCCTCCTCCCGCCCTTTTCGCTCCTCCTCGTGCTGACCGCGTGCGGGGCCCGGCAGCACGTTCCCGATGCTGAGGCCTCCGCTCCTCCGCCTCCGCCCGCGCAGGCCTCGGCGCCGGCCGCCGCTCCCGCCACGCCGCCCACTCCACCTCAGCTGCGCCTGCCCACCACGATTCGTCCCACGGGTTACTCGGTGGAGCTCACCGTGGACCCCAACGCCAGCACCTTCCAGGGCGTCGCGGACATCTCGCTCCAGGTGGCCCAGCCCACCTCCGTCCTCTGGCTGAACGCTCATGAGCTCACCGTGAAGCAGGCGACCCTGACCCAAGCGGGCGCGCCCCTCGCGTTGACGCCGGTGCCCGGCAACGAGAACTTCCTGGGCTTCACGCTCTCGCGTCCGCTGGCCCAGGGCCCGGCAAGCCTGCACATCACCTACGAGGCCATCGCCTCCACCAAGGAGATTGAGGGCGCCTTCCGAGCCCAGGAGCGCGGGGACTGGTACGTCTTCACCGAGTTCGAGCCCATGGGCGCCCGGCGCGCCTTTCCCTGCTTCGATGAGCCGAGCTTCAAGGTGCCCTGGCAGCTCACCTTCCATGTGCCCGCGGGCAACATCGCGGTGACCAACACCCCGCTGCTGGCCGAGGAGCCTCAGGCGGACGGGAGCCGCACCTTCCGCTTCGCTCGCACGCAGCCGCTGCCCAGCTACCTCATCGCCTTCGGCGTGGGGCCGCTCGAGTTCGTCCAGGCCGCGCCCTCGGGCCGCAACAAGGTGCCCACGCGCATCATCACCCCCAAGGGCCGCGCCGCCGAGGCCGCCTACGCCGCGAAGATGACACCGGAGATCATCTCCCGGCTCGAGAGCTACTTCGACATGCCGTACCCCTACGAGAAGGTGGACATCCTCGCGGGGCCGCTCATGTCCGGCGCCATGGAGAACCCGGGCCTCGTCACCTTCAACTCCGAGTCCATCCTGGCCAAGGAGTCCGAGGACACCCTCGCCCACCAGCGCAACTTCACGGAGACGCAGGTGCACGAGCTGGGACATCAGTGGTTCGGAGATCTCGTCACCATGGCCTGGTGGGACGACCTGTGGCTCAACGAGTCCTTCGCCACGTGGATCACCCCGCGCATCATCGAGAGCTGGAAGCCCACGTGGGATGCACCGGCGCAGCGGGTGCAGGAGCGCTCGTACGCGCTGGGCAGTGACAGCCTGGCGACGGCGCGGCGGGTGCACCAGCCCATCGAGAACGCCGGGGACATCCTCAGCGCCTTCGATGGCATCACCTACGGCAAGGGCAGCGCGGTGCTGGCCATGGCCGAGGGGTGGCTGGGGCAGGACGTGTTCCGGCGCGGCATCCAGCGCTACCTGCGGGCGCACGCGGGCGGCAACGCCACGACCCAGGACTTCCTGGACGCGCTCTCGGCCGAGGCGGGCAAGGATGTGGGCCGGGTGCTGGGCACCTTCCTGGATCAGGGTGGCGCTCCGCTCGTCTCCGCCACCGTGGGTTGCTCGGGCCCGGTGCCGAAGGTGGTGCTCTCCCAGCGCCGGTACCTGCCGGTGGGCTCCCAGGGCGAGGCGGCGCGGATCTGGCGCGTGCCGCTGTGCGTGCGCTACGGCGTGGGCACG
>NZ_JBJMQP010000165.1:0-4260 GCF_045802625.1 Hyalangium sp.
AATCCTGGCGCGGAGGGCTCCCTGGTCGTGGGGATGGGGGAGTTGCTGCAGGCCGGGCAGTTCCGCCTCTCCGCCGTGGGCCACTACTCGCATCGGCCATTGCTGCTCTTCGTGGATAACACCACCTATGCCGTGGTCGGTGGACGAACCACGATGCATCTGGCCGCCGCATATGCCGTGACGAACTGGCTCGAGTTGGGAGCACAACTGCCGGTCGTGGCGTCGCAGTGGGGTGGGGATCTGAGCGCGGAGAACATCCTGCGGCCTGAGTCCTTCGGCCTTTCGACACCCCTGGCGAGCCTGCGTCTCGGCCTGCTCACCCAGGATGAGAAGGGGGGATTGGACGTAGCGGTCGGGGGCGATGTGGGGTTTCCAGTGGGCAATCCCAAGAGCTTCGGGAGTGATGGCGGACTTCGTTACCTGCCGAGGGTGATGGCGGGCCGGCGCTTCGGTTTCCTCCGCGCGGCGCTCGATGTGGGCCTGTTGTTGCGGCCGAAGCTGGACGCTATCAGCCCATTGGGTGCGGGTGGGCAGGACAAGCTGGACAACGAGGTGCATATCGGGGCCGCGTTGGTCACGACGGGCCGGCGGATGCGGTGGGAGGTCAACGTCCGCAGCGCGATCTCCCTGGCCAAGGCGCAGCCGGCGGCCGTGGAGCTGATGCCGGGAGTTCGCTACCTCGTGAATCCGTCGTTGGAGTTGTTTGGGCTCGCGGGCGTTGGATTGGGCTCCGCTCCTGGGACACCGCTGTTCCGATTTCTCGCGGGAGGCTCTTTCGGAAACGTGATGCCGCGGCGGGGGCCGGGTGAATCCTCTGTCAGGTGCGACCTGGGCATGTCCCTCTCGCCGGAGGAGTGCCCGGACAGGGACGATGACGGCGACGGCGTGCGCAACATGGATGACAAGTGCCCGATGGTGCCGGGCGATCCCGCGCGTGCTGGCTGCTCGCGGGCCGATACGGACAAGGACGGAATCGAGGACACGCTGGACGCTTGTCCGAGCGAGCCGGGCGACGCCGCGCGCCAGGGCTGTCCGATGCGCGATCAGGACAACGACGGCGTCGAGGACGAGATGGACGCCTGTCCGACGCAGCCAGGTCCCGCGGAGAACCGGGGCTGCCCTGTGAAGGACAAGGACAAGGACGGCATCGACAACGACCAGGACGCGTGCCCCGACGAGCCGGGGCCGGCCGAGCGCCAGGGCTGCCCGGAGGAAGACACGGACAAGGATGGTGTGCCCAACCGCGTGGACAGCTGTGCCACCGAGCCAGGCGTGGAGAGCAACCTGGGCTGCCCCGCGCATGAGGTGCCCCTGGTGGCGATCACGCCCACGCAACTCGAGCTGCGCGGCAAGGTGTACTTCGAGGCGGCTCAGTCACGCATGCAGCAGCGCTCCTTCTCCGTATTGGATTGGGTAGCGAAGGTGATGCGCGAGCACTCGGAGATTCCGCGGATCATGGTGGGCGCTCACACGGACGACCGGGGCTTCGCCGAGCAGAACCGCCAGTTGTCGCAGCAGCGCGCCGAGGTGGTGCGCCGCTACCTCATCGACAAGGGCGTGGCCGCCGAGCGGTTGGATGCCAGGGGATATGGACCGGACCGGCCCATCGACAGCAATGCGACCTCCATCGGGCGAGAGAACAACCGCCGGGTGGACTTCAAAATCATTCGGAATGGCGACGAGAACACGGAGTCGCTCCAGCACTAGCGGGGGGAGCCTCACATGCTCGCGAAGAACTTGTTGGTGAAGGTATTGACGGCTGGAGTCCTGCTCGCCGCGGTCGTGGCCCGGGCGGAGCCGGATCGTTTCTATCTGGGCTCGGGACGGGACGGCGCCACCGTGGTGTCTGGCGCCGACACCGTCATCAACCGCTATGCCCAGGTGAAGGCGCCCATCGCTCCCGGAGATGTGGCGGTCCTGGTGGACCAGCCGGAGGGGTTCGCGGCGGGAGACCTGGTGATGGTGTTGCAGACCACGGGCATCGTCCCCTCGGCCACGCCGGGTGATGGTTCTCCCGTGGAGCTCGCGCGCGACGCGGTGGGGAGTTGGGAGCTGGCGCGGCTCCTCTCCGTGGACGCGGACATCCTCTACCTCTCCGATCGTCTCATCCATTCCTATGCGGCGGGGGTGACCCAGATCATCCGCGTGCCTGAGTTCACCACCGTCGACATCCGGCCCGGGGCGCGGATCGTCGCGCAACCGTGGAACGGGGCCACGGGCGGCGTCATCGCCTTCCTGGCCACGGGCACCATCACCAACGAAGGCGCCATCGATGCGAGCGGCAGCGGCTTCCGCGGGGGCAGCTATGTCCGGCAGGCTCCTTCACGCAGCTGCGCCTCGCCGAGCGCGTGGATGGAGCGGGGCTCGCGCCGCGGTGAGGGCGTGGACAGCACGGATCCCGGACAGGGAAGTGGCAGGGCCAATATCGCCAACGGTGGCGGTGGTGGCGCCTGTCTGCCCTCGGGCGGTGGCGGTGGTGGTCACGGCGGTCCGGGTGGTCAGGGCGGTCAGCCCACCGAGGGCCCGCGAGACGTCGGCGGCCTGGGCGGTGCCCGGCTCGTGTATTCGCTGCTGGATCGGCTGACCCTGGGTGGTGGCGGTGGTGGTGGCTCTGGCTGGAATGCCCAGTACGCCCCCAGCTCCAATGGCGGTCAGGGCGGTGGTGCCATCTTCATCCGCGCCGATGCACTCGTGGGCAACGGACGCATCGCGGCCCGGGGCGAAGCGGGACATGGCAGCGAGAAGGCGGGGGCGGGTGGTGGCGGCGCCGGAGGAAGCATCTCGCTGCGAGTCGCGGGAGCGCTGCAGTGCGCGAGCCTCGATGCCTCGGGTGGCCAGGGAGGCAGCAACGGCGCGACGGGAACGCTCGCGGCGGGTGGTGGAGGTGGTGGTGGACAGGTGCTCTACCAGGCCGCCTGGGTGAGCGAGTGCGGAATGTCGGCCACGGCCAGCACCGCGGGCGCGGGCCGGGAGCTTTCCGGCGCACAACCCGACTTCGCCACGTTGTCCGCTCATACCGGTAACGTCACCCGGCTGGACGGGGGTCTGGTGATGCCTGGAACCGTCACCATCCTCCTGCCCGAGTACGGTTCGCTCGTCAGGACCCGGACGCCCACCCTCTCGGGAATCGCGCCTGTTGGACTGGACGTGGTGATCTTCGTGGATGGCCTGGAAGTGGGCCGCACGGTGGCCGAGGGCGGCTTCTTCGAGTGGAGCGTGAGCGAGCCGCTCACGGAAGGCATGCACCATATCCAGGCGGCCGCCTCGTACCAGGGGCTGCAGGGCGAGCCGAGTCTGCCTCACCTGCTCGTTGTCTCCACCGCGGTTCGTTCCCCCTCGGCGGATGGCAGCAACGCCCTGCTGCCAGCCCCGAATGCCCCCACGCTTTCGCAAATCGCCGGTCGAACGTATTCCAACGGAATGCCCGTCGCTTCTCTCCAGCCGGTCATCCAGGGGAGTGCCTCGAGCTGCGATTTTGTGTCGGTGGAGATCAGAGCCAGTGGATCGCTCATTGGTGGCGTGCTCACGGACAACTGCAATTCCTGGAGCGTTTCCCCGGGCCTCAACCTCGTCAACGGAACGACGTATACGCTGAGCATCACAGCCACCAAGACGGGATCGGGTGGTGGTACCAGTGATCCTCCGACGATTGGCAGTTTCGTGGTCGACATGACGGCTCCTCCCGCTCCCGTCATCCAGGCTCCGGCGAACGGGGGCTACACCAATCTCCAGAAGCCGACCATCAGCGGCACCGCGGAGGCTTCGAGCACCATCAAGGTCTACGTCGATGGCTCGACCACGGTGCTGTCGACGACGCCCACCACCAACGGCAGTGGGGCGTGGACGCTCACTCCTCCATCGAATCTCTCCGTGGGCTTCCATTGGGTCCAGGTGACGGCGACGGACGTGGCGGGCAACACCAGTCCCTTGTCCAATGTCACGACCTTCACCATCGACCAGACGGTTCCGGGTGCTCCGGTGGTGCTCTCGCCCGCGGGCGGCACTTCCACCAACGACACGACCCCCGAGATCCGGGGCACGGCCGAGGCGGGAAGCACTGTCACGGTGTATGACAATGGCCAGGCGGTCGCTCCCACCGTAGTTGCAGACGGATCTGGGAATTGGCTCTTCGTGGCGAACCCGGCGTGGAACCCGGGCACCCATCCGTTCACGGTCACAGCCACGGACAGGGCGGGCAATGTGTGTACTGAGTCGACGTCTCGCAACCTCAACATCGACATCACGCAGCCGGAAACCAAC
>NZ_JBJMQP010000166.1:0-7041 GCF_045802625.1 Hyalangium sp.
GGACTGCCCTTGAGGCGGCCAGCCCCTACGTGCGGCCCTTCCGGCTGCCGCACTACACCTCCGAGACCCTCAACTGGATTGAGAATTTCTGGAGCCACCTCAAGGTGGCCTACTTCAGCCGGATGCTGACCGAGGAGCGTGAAGCGTTCTATCCAGACGCTATCCGCCTCCTCCGAAGGTTGCGTCGCTCGGGAAGGATAGGTCCCTTGGCGCTCCGGACTACCCCCTGAACGGAATTACCTTCCCTGGCTTAGCACTGGGGATGAGCCAGGCACGGCGGGGGGTGGCCTCATCTCAGCGAAGACAAAGGGCAGGCTTACATGGGGGAGCCATAGCATCGACGTCAAGATTGAGGGCAAGGGCGTCGTCCGATTTCTGGATGTGATCCAGCATAATGGAAATACCTTCAACGCAAACCTCGTCCAACAGGGAGGAGTTGAAACTGGCCGGGGATTCGGTGATGACCCACTTGATGGTGAAGAGTGTGAGCACTGCCACGAAAGCAAGGCAGCGCACCTCATCCTTGAGACAAACGAGAGTTTGGCATTGGCGATGCAGTTGTATGCAAAACTTGAGTGGGTCCGCCAGAATGCATCCGACAGGCAAACGCTGAAGCCCAAGAAGAAGGGCTACATGATTGGCGTTTTGCTCTGCAAGGGAGGGAGCGAGATCTACGCAGCCATGTCTGGCGAGAAGGACCTTCCAGGGTTCAGTCATGCCGTCAAGTTGCTTCATGATGAGAATGGCAAGTGGTCTGAAGCTGGCACGAGTCAGTTTGATGTGGCCAATGTTCTCAACAGCAAAAGTCTCCTTGAGCAGGAGGTGGCCAAGGAACCTGTTCCCGTCCCGCAAGACACGCTCATGCAGATATTCAATCGGATTCCCACGGATCTGACGGACGAGCAGGGAAATCGCATCCCAAGGAATGCAATGGGCGTCTGCGCTGCACCCAAGCTCATTCAAGCGGCGTTGAAGGACAAGCCGCAGGCTCATCACCCACTTCATCTGACGGAGATCTGGTACAGTCCTTGTAACTCGACTGTGGTCAGAACCGTGGTCATGTATGTGGAAGAAGACGAGAGCGCCGGAGGCCGGAAGATCCAGCAGAAGATCGAGGAGTTCGGTAGCGGGCAGTCTGTGTCGTCGTGCCTGACGTGCCAAGCGCAGCTCACGCCCATGCTCTGCCGCCACGCCGAGGCCATGTGCCCGTGAGAAGGATGTCTTTGTGAAAGAGATTATCGATTTCGTCAGCCAGTACGATCCTGGCTTTCCTAACGAGATTCGCGGCGCCACGGAAGCTGAGATCGCACGGCTGGAACAATTGGCTGGGCGCAAGCTTCCAAACGCATATCGGCAGTTCCTCAAGT
The DNA here is from genome assembly GCF_045802625.1 of Hyalangium sp. Taxonomy (NCBI): domain Bacteria; kingdom Pseudomonadati; phylum Myxococcota; class Myxococcia; order Myxococcales; family Archangiaceae; genus Hyalangium; species Hyalangium sp. The sequence goes on from NZ_JBJMQP010000166.1 coordinate 1,368, forward strand.
CCATGGGCCGAGGCATGGACGCCATGGGGATCTCTGGTTACAACTTTGGCATTGAGGCCGTCACGGAGATGCATGGAGAGGACGAGTATGATTGGCCTCTCCGGTTCCTCGTTATCGCCGAGCACGAAACGGATCCCTATTATCATTACTTCATGGACCTCGACACGCTCCATGACGGAGATTGCCGAGTGGTGTCTTTTGATAGCAGCTTTACCTCGGAGACGCTACAGGAGCGGCATCTTCACGTGCAGGCAGCCAGCCTGCAAAACCTGTTGTTCGAGACGGCTTTTATTTGCAAGCGTTTGGCTCTGCTCCCCTACCTGCAAAGACTCAAGCTGCTGTATCCAAAGCTCCAGGCGAAAAATACGAGTGCGCGGGAGACATTGAATGTCTTTGAGCAGGTGGTGCTTCGCCTGGGGTTCCGGAAGCTTCCATTCTCCGAGCCCGAGCCCATGCTGTTCGACAGACATGACGCGGCGATCTACGCCAAGAGCGGATTCGCCGGTGAGATCGTCTGCTCACTCGCGGCGCAGGACGGGCGCGAAGTCGCCCGCTTGCGCGAAATCCTCAAGGATCATTCTGAGCAGAACTGAACCACCGCTGCCGCAGTCAGCCCGCGGGCCTCGAGTGATGACCCATCGGCAGTTAGCCTATGGGCGGAGGGTAGACCTGCCCTGGCTTGGCCGAGGCCAGGAAGTGGAGCGCACGCTCGAAGGTCCCGAAGGAGGGAACATTCGCGGCCCTCAACGTCGCCAGATCCAGCATCTGGGCCAGGGGAAGCTGATCGAGCGTGGGCTTGTACGCCTTGCCTTGCGCAAAGTGCTTCGAGAGCCACTCCTTCACACCCCGAATGGCCTCGACGTTGCCGGTGTATGCGGCTCCCTCCTCCAGCCCGGGACGTTCGATGCCTCCAGGCCCCGGGAGTGGTTTCCCCGCCATCTGCGCGACACAGGGCAGAAACCAGGTCTCGAACCTCGAACCCACCAGGGCGGTGAGCGGACCGAGGTCCAGTACCGTATCCGGTCCCAAGCTTCGGAAGTTGTGCATGAAGATACGGTCGATCATCCGCTGGCTCGCTGCTCCGTCTGCTGGCTTGTGAACCGGCCTGCAAGTATCCCCCATCTGCCGGGGCCTCGCGGAAAATCCCCACGAAGTGCTCGGATTGCCACTTCGAGCTTCACTGCGGCGGGCTTGAGGTGGGCTGGCGGGGCACGTCAAAGGACGGGATGCAGCACTTGCCCTCCCAGTCGTACGCGTTTTTTCCGCAGGGGGGCTGCATGCTTGCTATGCACACCCAGCACGCTCCGCGGATGACCGTCTCGATACGGGGCGTGCAGGGGGGGCGGTTCTGGCCGGGAAGCGGCTCGTCGGGAAGGGGCCGCCCCAACGCGGTCGTACTGCCACCTTGAGGATTGGGCTGACGGGTCGCGAGGACCACGCTATCTCCCACGGCAGTGCTTCCACCTTCGTGGAAGTGCTCGGCTGCAACTGGCTGCGCGACTCGATGCTCCCTGAGCAGCCACTGCACGGCGACCAGAGAGAGCACTCCCGCGAAGAAGGCCACTGCGGCTCGTGCACCCCAGGCTCGCGTGAAGGTAGGGCGCCGTGCCTGAGGAACTGCGGCAGGAACTCGCGCCTTCTTCGTTCGCCGCTCGAACTCCTCCTTCGCGGCGGCATCCCGCTCCGCAGCCAGACGCACACCTCCGGGTGAACGCCAGCGGTGGCCTCCTCCGTCACCCCAGGTGAACAGTGGCACATCCCCCTCGGCGCCCACGCTCCTGGCGGCCTGCTCCAATGCCTCAGCCGCCTTCCGGGCCTGCCCGTCGAAGCGCTCGACGGGCGCCAGCGCCAGCAGTCGCAGGATGATGGCTTGCAACTCCGGACTCACGCGCGGGTTGAGCTCGCGCGGGGGACGCGGTCCAGGCCCTCCCGCTCGCCACACCTCGGAGTCTGGCTGGCCAGCGCAGGGGGAGGGCGGGTACTCGTCTGTCACCAGCCGGTAGGCCATCACTCCCAAGGCGAACAGGTCATCACACGCGCTGGCCGGGTAGTGCACCGTGGGGTGGCGCCGGAACACCTCGAGAAAGCCCCACGCTTCGGGGCTGCGATAGAGCCCCGTTCCCGGCGGCAGCAGCTTCGAGGTGAGCGTGGCCGCGCCTCGGGAGTGCCCCGCCCCGAAGTCCGTGAGGAAGACCTGGCCATCCGCCGGCCTCACCATCACGTTGTCCCCTTTAACGTCCCGATGCACTCCCCCGGCCGCATGCGTGGCCTCCAGCGCCCGCGCCACCTGCGCCAGCACCCGCAGGCCCTGGCCCAGGCTCGGGTTGCGCCGCTCCGCCCACGCATAGAGCGGCTCGCCGTCAATCCACTCCATCACCAGGTACGGATACGTCCCGGAGGGGTGCTCCCAGGTTCCTTGCTCCACAAGGCGCGGAACGTGGGGGCTGTGGATGATCGAGAGCAGGTGGGCCTCGCGCTCGAAGCGGGGATCTCCCGGGGAGATGGCCAGCTTGAGCGCGAACGAGCCGTCCTCCTCGTGGCCCTCGCGCTCCACGCGGTAGAGGGTGCCGTAGGAGCCTCGGCCGCCCCAGCCCTTCACCCGCCACGGCCCCACCCGCATCCCCACGGGCAGGCAGAGCGGGTCCACTTCCGGCACAGGCGCCTTCTTCCCCATGGGCGTTCTCCGATGTGGGCCACCCCATCTGCCCACACCCCGTACCCTACCCTATGGGTCGCGAGGATGGCGCCTTGTCCCGCCTCTGACTGGTCAGGCCCTTCCAGCGCAAGTGCCTGTTTTCACGTGGAGCCAGGGGTTGGCCCGCCGCGGGCTTCAAGGATGCCGCGGACTCCTTTCGCCAGAAAGTCCGCGACCTGTCGCCGGTTCGGCGTCACCTGCCTCTACCTGCTGCAAGCCGGGTGACGTTGACTGCTTCCAGGCTCGTACCCGGGGGCGACCCGTGTATCCGTCACCCGACGAAGCGCTCCAGGCTGTCCAACAGCTCACGCGCCTCGGTCGAGCCCGGAGGGCAGACGGCCGGGAAATGCCTATTAAACGGCATACTCAGGAACCCCCAGTCTCTTCCCTCCTGAGAGGAGAACCCCATGAAGAATGCTCCGATGACGGAAGCTCCCTCTGTTTTCCCGATGGTGGGTGTTCCGCTGTGGGCCCGAGCAGGGCTCGCCGCCCTGTGCTTGTGGGCGAGCGCTTCGGGCTGTGGACCCGAGGAGTCTCTCTCCGAGCCTCAGCTCTTGGACAGCCAGTCCCAGGAACTCTCCTCCGGCAATGGCTTGTCCGCCAATGGCTTGTCTGCCAATGGCTTGTCTTACAACGGCTTGTCTTACAACGGCCTGTCGGCGAATGGCTTGTCCGCCAACGGCCTGTCCACCGCGGACTTCACCCAATGGTTCACCCAGAATCGCGCGCACGCCGACATGGTGATGACCTATGTCGTCCGTTGCGCCGTGCCGGTCGGGCAGAGCCGCTCGTATACCGACAGCCAGACGGGGAAGACGTATACCTGGGTGGGCGAGCTGGGGCTCGCGCCGGACTGGGCCAATGGCCACCCGGCCAGCTACAACGAGCAGCAAATCATCACGGCCTGCCTGCTGGCCCACGTCAACCGGTATGGGAAACACGTGACCATCTCCGTCCTGGGCTTGGACGCGTGGGGCAGGGAGATCCCCGTCACGTGTAGCGAGCGGGCGACGTACACGGTTCATGAGGCCTGCTTCTTCGGGAACCTCTTCGTCCCGAACAGTCTCTTCTTCGGCTCCGACCAGCCCGTCAACAACGAGGGCGAGTACCTGACCCGGGCTTGCGGAGCGTTGGGCGCCGGCGGCGGCTCGCAGGGCCAGTGCGCTCCGTTGCGCTTCGTCGGACAGTGCTCGCAGGTGTGCATCCCCGCGGCGGGGGGCAGGTTCTACGGGAGTTGCACCTACCAGGGCGTGGGCTACCGCCCCATCACGACTCGGATGACGCCGGCGGATTACAACCAGCTCTTCCCGGGCCCCTGACGGCTCCGGGGAAGGCCGAGTCCTGGCAGAGGGAGGTGGGCCGCTCCTCACGGGAGCTGGAAGCGCTGGAAGAACTCCCAGAGGGCGCGGCTGGCGTCGAGCTCCTGGCTGGTCCGGCCGATGAGCCTCCGGGGCAGGTACTGAACTCCTCCGGGCCACGTGTGGCCGCCGCCCTCGACGACGTAGAACACGACCTCCGAGCCGTTGCGGCAGGCACCCAAGGCCTCACGGCGGATGCGCGTCCCATCCCCAGGTACGCGATCCGGCTCTGGCGTGACGGCGGGGGGGCCCTTGCACCCGTTGAGCCCGGCCCATCGGGCGAGGGCCTCGGTCTCGGAGAGCACCGGGCCTCGGTCCCCGCTCACCTGGCCTCCCTGGAAGGGCACGAGCGGATCCTCCGTGCCCACGAAGGTGATGAGGGGCACGGGCCGCGCGGGCGAACAGCTCGCGGAGAGCCTCTCGGGCATCAGCCCGGCCACGGGACCGATGGCGGCGAAGCGGTCCGCGCGCTCGCACGCGAGCCGGTAGCTCATCATCGCCCCGTTGGACATGCCGGTGGCGTACACGCGGCGCCGATCCACCCCGAACTGCGCGATGAAGTGATCCACGAGCGCGGTGAGGAAGCCCACATCATCCACGCCCTGCCGGTCCGCGGGAGTCTTACCCCGCCCATCCGCCCAGGAGCGGTCCACGCCGTCCGGATACACGACGATGAAGCCCGCCGCGTCCGCCACCGCATCGAAGCCGGTGAGCTTCGCCTGGCTCTGCCCCTGTCCCAGCCGGCCATGGAGGGACACCACCAGCGGCGCCTGGGGCTTCACCTGGGGTGGCAGGTGGTACAGGAAGGTCCGCGTCCGTCCTCCCTGCTCCAGCGTCCCGGTCCCCGAGCACGGCGCGTCGGATCTGCGGCATGGGGCGTGGGCGCCTGCGCACGCGGACAGCATCAGCGCCAGCACAGCGGCCTTCCAGACTCCGGTCCACCTTTGCGCCATGCGCCACCTCCGAAGCGAAGGCTCAGCGAGCCCCGTCAGCTCTTGTGGGGGCGTTGGGACTGGCGCCGCAGCCAGTTGTTGAGGAACGCCTTTACCGCCGGGTGCTCCGAGCGGCGGAACTCCTCCGGGGGGCCGAACTCGACGATGCGGCCTTCGTGCATGAGGGCCAGCTTGTCTCCCGCCCGGAAGGCGGAGGCCACGTCCGGAGTAATGACGAGCGAGGTGGCGCCCAGCTGGTGCTTACCCGTGAAGATGACCTCGTTGACGGAGGCGGTGGTGAGCGGATCCAGGCCGGCCGTCGGATCGTCATAGAGGAGGATCTTCGGCTGGAGGATGGCGGCGCGAGCGAAGCCCACGCGCTTCTGCATGCCGCCGGACAGCTCGCCCGGGAAGCGCAGGGCCGCGTGCGTCAGCCCCACCACCGCCAGGGCCTTGTTCACCGCCTCGCGAATCTCCGGCTCCGACATGCGAGTGCGCTCGCGCAGCGGGAAGGCCACGTTGTCGAACACGTTGAGCGAGTCGAATAGGGCGTTGGCCTGGAAGAGGATGCCCATCTTGCGCCGCAGCCCGTCCAGCCCCGCCTCGTTCAGCTGGGAGAGATCCTCTCCGTCCACGCGCACCGTGCCCCGGTCCGGGTGCAGCAGCCCCACCAGGTGCTTGATCAGCAC
>NZ_JBJMQP010000167.1:0-2760 GCF_045802625.1 Hyalangium sp.
CGTCTGCGCCTCCGTCACCCCGGGCAACGTGGACCCCGAGCGCCTCACCATCGGCCGTGCCCTGCCCAACGTGCAGCTGTACGTCCTCGACTCCCACCTGCTCCCGCTGCCTTCCGGCGTCCCCGGCGAGCTGTACGTCGGCGGCATCGGCCTGGCCCGCGGCTACCTGCGCCGGCCCGACCTCACCGCCGAGCGCTTCGTCCCCAATCCCTTCAGCACCGAGCCCGGCGCCCGCCTCTACCGCACCGGCGACCGCGTGCGCTGGCTGGCCCACGGTGAGCTGGAGTTCCTCGGCCGCGCCGATGCCCAGGTGAAGCTGCGTGGCTTCCGCATCGAGCTGGGGGAGATCGAGTCGTTGCTGGCCCAGCACCCCTCGGTGCACGAGGCCGTGACCGTGGTGCGCGAGGACGTCCCCGGCGACAGCCGCCTGGTGGCCTACCTCGTTCCCAACGCCGAGCAGCAGCTCAGCCCCGAGGCCCTGCGCTCCTTCCTGCGCGAGCGCCTGCCCGAGTACATGGTGCCCTCCTCGTTCGTCGCGCTGGAGACCCTGCCCCTCACTCCCAACGGTAAGCTCGACCGCAACGCCCTTCCCTCTCCGGATCGGACGTCGGCGGAGACCCAGGAGGGCTTCGAGCCGCCCAACGGCGAGATCGAGCAGCAGATCGCCTCCATCTTCGCCGAGCTGCTCAACCTGCAGCAGGTCGGCCGGAATGACAGCTTCTTCGAGCTGGGTGGCCACTCGCTGCTCGCCACCCAGGCAATCACGCGAATCCACGAGAATTTCGGCGTCGAGCTGCCCCTGCGCGAAATCTTCGAGACTCCGACGGTGGCCAACCTCGGCAAGCACGTCGAGGCGGCCCTGGCGAGCGGCGTCGATCCGGAGGAGTTGGCCCGGATGATGGCGGAGTTGGAAGACGAGGCTTCATGAGCCTGGGCGACACGGCACCCATGACGGGAGAGACGTTCCATGAGCAGTGATGTTCTCAAGCGCCTCGCCTCGCTGCCCGCGGACAAGCGCGAGCAGCTCATGCGCCAGCTCCGCGAGAAGGCCGCGCGCACGCAGCAGCCGGCCATCCCCACCCTGCCCCGCGACGCCGCGGCGTACCCGCTGTCCTTCGCGCAGCAGCGGCTGTGGTTCATGGACCAGCTCGAGCCCGGCAGCCCGGCCTACAACATCCCGGCCGCCGTGCGGATGGTGGGCACGCTGGACGTGGCGGCGCTGGAGCGCAGCGCCTCCGAGCTCGTCCGCCGCCACGAGTCCCTGCGCACCACCTTCCGGCAGGAGCAGGAGGGCCCGGTCCAGGTCATCGGTCCGGCGACGCCCGTCACGGTGTCCGTGGTGGACCTGGGCCACCTGCCCGAGGGCTCGCGCGACGAGGAGGCCCTGCGTCTGGCGCGCGAGGAGGCCCTGCGCCCGTTCGATCTCATCCGCGGCCCGCTCTTCCGCGCCACGCTGCTGAAGCTGTCGCCCCAGGAGCACATCCTGCTGCTGACGATGCACCACATCGTCTCGGACGGCTGGTCCATGGGCGTCTTCATCCGCGAGGTGGCGACGCTGTATGACGCCCAGCTCTCCGGCCGCCCCTCCCCGCTGTCCGAGCCCGGCCTGCAGTACGTGGATTACGCGGCCTGGCAGCGCGGCTGGCTCCAGGGCGAGGTGCTGGACACGCAGCTCGGCTTCTGGCGCCGGCAGCTCACGGGAGCGCCGCCGGTGCTGGAGCTGCCCACGGACCGCCCCCGTCCCGCGATGCAGTCCTTCCGCGGCTCCACCGTGCCCGTGCGCCTCTCGAAGGAGGCCTCGGAGGCGCTCAAGGCACTGTGCCAGAAGGAGAACGCCACGCCCTTCATGGCGCTGCTGGCCGGCTGGCAGGTGGTGCTGTCGCGCTACTCCGGCCAGGACGACATCTCCGTCGCCACGCCCATCGCCGGCCGCAATCGCGGGGCGCTGGAAGGGCTCATCGGCGTCTTCATCAACACGCTGGTGCTGCGCGCCCGGGTGGACGGGACGCTGAGCTTCCGGCAGCTCCTGGGCCAGGTGCGTGAGACGACGCTGGGCGCGTATGCGCACCAGGACCTCCCCTTCGAGAAGCTGGTGGACGCGCTCCAGCCCGAGCGCAACCTGAGCCACACGCCGCTGGCGCAGGTGATGATCGCCCTGCAGAACGCACCCGTGGGCGCCGTCTCGCTGCCGGGCGTGGTGCTGCGTCCGCTGGAGCTGGAGGGCACCACCGCCAAGTTCGACCTGAGCCTCACCCTGGGTGAGTCCGAGCAGGGCTTCGGCGGCGTGCTGGAGTACGCCACCGATCTGTTCGATGCCTCCACGGTCACCCGCCTGGCCGGCCACGTCCAGACCCTGCTCGAGGCCCTGGTGGCCCGGCCCGACGCGCCGCTCGCCACGCTCTCGCTCCTCTCCGACTCCGAGCGGAACCTGCTCTCGCGGGGCTGGAACGACACCGCCTACGAGTACCCGCGCGAGTCCTGCATCCACGACGTCTTCGCCCGGCAGGCCGCGCTGCGTCCGGACGCCATCGCCCTGGAGTCCTCCGACCAGCGGCTCACCTACTGTCAGCTCGACGAGCGCGCCAACCAGTGGGCCCACCTCCTCCGGCGCCACGGCGTCGGGCCCGACTCCCGCGTCGCCCTCTGCCTCGAGCGCTCCGTCGAGCTCATCGTCTCCCTGCTCGGCATCCTCAAGGCCGGCGGCTGCTACGTCCCGCTCGATGCCTCCTATCCCCGCGAGCGCCTCGTCCACATGCTCGA
>NZ_JBJMQP010000168.1:0-8151 GCF_045802625.1 Hyalangium sp.
CCGAAGAGCGCCTGGGGCCACGCCGCGTGACAGACCACCGCCGCGTACCCGCCCCGCTCCAGCAGCCGCGACAGCTCGCCTCGGGCGCGCCACAGAGTCCACGGGCGGCTCACCCTCACCTCGCCCAGCAGGTGCACCGTGGCTCCCGCCTCGCGAAGCTCCCGGCTCAGCCGTCCCTCGAAGCAGAGCGCGAACTCGTGCACCAGCCCCGAGGAGAGCCGCTGCACGCGCGCCAGCGTCCGTAGGAATGTCTCGATGCCGCCGTAGAGGTTGCCGCTGTAGATGTGGAGGAGCCGCATCTCACGAGCTCCCTTCCACGGAAGCGGCTCGGGAGCGGGACGCGTGGGAGGCCCGCAGCGCATCCGCGTACAGCGAGAGGCTGCGCTCGGCCATCACGTCATGGCGGAACTGCGCCACGGCCCTGGCCCGCGCGCCCGCGCTGAGACGCTCGGCGAGCCCCGGCTCCTCCACCAGCCGCCGGGCGGCCCGCGCCAGCGCCTCGGCATCGTCCACGGGCACCGTGAGCCCCGTCTCCCCGTGGAGGCTCACCCAAGGCACGCCCGAGTGCGGAATCGCGGTGTTGATGACGGGCAGCCCGCTGGCCATCGCCTCGATCTGCGAGAGCCCATAGGCCTCGCTGCGCGCGTTGCTGGGGAACCAGAGCGCCGTGGCGGCGCGGTACGCCCCGACGAGCGCCTCCGGCGGAAGGTAGCCCGCCCACGTCACTCGCCCCTCCACGCCGAGCTTCCGCGCTCGGGCCTTGGCCTCCTGCTCCAGCGGCCCCACGCCCACCACCATGAGCTGGCCCGGCACCCGCGTCAGCGCCTCGAGCGCGGTGAACAGCCCCTTGTAGTAGACGAGCCGCCCCACCATCAGCCACAGCGGCGAGCTCTGCTCGGAGCGCCAGCGGGCCTCGGCCTCCAGCACCGCGGGCGAGGGAGTGAGGTAGGGCGCCAGCTCGATGCCCAGCGGCAGCTCGCGCACCTTCTCCCGGAAGCGCAGCAGCAGCGGCGAGCCCGACACATACGCCGAGCTGGTGGCGAGCAGCCGGCGGGCGCGCCCGTAGAGCACCCACTCGAAGGGACGGAACAGGGCGCCGGCCACCCGCTGGCGGATGATGTCGCTGTGGTGGGTGATGAAGAGCGGCGGCAGCCACGGCACGGCCTCCAGCGCCAGCAGCATGGTGGGGTTGGGCGTGTGCAGGTGCACCACGTCCACGCCACGTGCCAGCGCGCTCACCAGCTCGCGAGGCAGCTCGGGCATGACGTCCATGCGCAGCACGGAGGCCCACCGCCCCACGCGGATGACGCGCACCGGCCCATCCCACTCCTCGCGGGTGGGGCTGCGGCCGTGGAACTCATGGCTGAAGCCCTGCTCGGAGGCGGCGTGGTTGATGCACAGCACCTCCACCCGAGCGCCCAGGGCGGCCTGCGCGCGGGCGAGCGTCTGGACATGCGCCTCCATGCCACCCGAGGCCGGCGGGTAGAACTTGCCCAGGTGCAGCACGCGCAGCCCCGTGCCGACCCGGCTCACGACGACGCCACCCCGTCCTTCGTCTCCTCGGCGGCGTGCCCGTAATAGCCGCGGTAGTTGAGGTACGTGTCCCGGTAGCGAGCGTCCATCACATCCAGATCATTGAGGATGGCGCCGTACATCTGCGCCTGCACATCCGCCAGCGAGCGCAGCGCGCGCCGAGCCGCCTCGCGGTTCGTCTTCCCCGCGCGCAGCACCATCACCACGCCATCCGCCTGGGTGGCCAGCACCGCCGAGTCCGACACGGCGTTGAGCGGCGGGCTGTCGAGGATGATGCGATCGAACTTCCCGCCAGCGGCCTTGAGCAGGTCCGCGAAGGCCTGGGTGTGCAGCAGCTCCGCCGGGTTGGGCGGCACGGGGCCGCAGGGCAGCACGAAGAGGTTGGGCACCTCGGTGCTCTTCACCGCCGTGTCCAGCGAGCCCTCGCCCACCACCAGCGAGCTGATGCCCACGTCGTTGGGCACGCCGAAGGCCTTGTGCAGCCGCGGCCGGCGCATGTCCGTGTCCAGCAGCAGCACGCGGTTGCCGCTCTGGGCCATGGCCACGCCCAGGAAGATGCAGGTGGTGGACTTGCCCTCCTGCGGCCCGCTGCTGGTCACCACCAGCGTCTTGAAGGGCTTGTCCGGAGACATGAACAGCAGGTTGGTCCGGATGGCCCGGCAGCACTCGGCCGCCGAGGACTTGGGCTGACGGTGGACGAACAAGTCGCGCTCGCGCGGGCTGTCACTCTTGGTGTCCACCCGCGGCACGAAGCCCAGGAAGGCCAGCCCCAGCCGCTCCTCCACGTCCGCCTGGGAGGCCACGGTGTTCTCCAGGAACTCCAGCAGCAGCACCACGCCGCAGCCCAGGAGCAGGCCGAACAGCAGCCCCATCACCACCGTGCGGCGCACGTCCGGCTTGATGGGCGCGAAGCTCGGCCGCGCCGCGTCCAGCACGCGCACGTTGGTGGTGCGCAGCAGCCCCGACAGCTCGATGTCCTTGAGCCGCCGCAGCACCGACTCGTACAGGCGCCGGTTGTTCTCCGCCTCGCGGTTCAGGTTGTCGAACTCGATCTGCCGCTTGCCCAGCTGGAACGCCTCGTCCCGGGCCGCCGCCAGCAGGCGCGAGAGGTTCTTCTCCTCGCCCACCGCCTGCGCCAGCTCCGTCTCCGCCTTGCGCACCACGTTGGTGAGGCTGCGCACGAAGTCCTCGCGCACCACCGCCAGCTTGCTGGAGCACTCGATCATCTTCGGGTGCTCGGGCAGGTAGCGCTCGCTCAGCTCGACACACAGCGCGCGCTGCTCGATGAAGCGGTGCTTGAGCTCCTGGATGCCCGTGTCGTTGGTGCCGGGCACCGCCTCCGCCCACGTGTCGTCTCCCGGGGAGCTCTTCTGGAGCTGGCGGATGGCCTCCACGCGAGCCTGGAGCCCGGCGATCTTCGTGCGCACCTGCGTGAGGGTGGACTCGTAGCTGTTGATGCGATCGGTGACGCTGTTCTTCTGGCTCTCCGGCGAGAGCGAGAGCATGTCGGTGTTCTTCTTGAAGTCGTACAGGGCCAGCTCGCTGGACTGCGAGGCCTTCTCCAGCTCGGCCTTGCGCTCCTCGAGCCACTCGGTGGCGCTCTCGGTGGTGCGCAGCCGCAGCGCGAGGTTCTCCGCCATGTAGGCCTGCGCCACCTCGTTGGACAGCAGCGCCGCGCGCTCGGGATCCAGGTCCTCCACGCCCACGCTCACCACGCGCGAGTCCCTCACCGGCACCACGCTGATGCGCGACTGGAGCAGGCCCACCGCGTCCATGCCCTGCATGGCCTGCTGCCGGGCCTTCTCGTCCTTGAGCTGGGACAGGCCCAGGAAGCCCGCGTCATGCTGCAGGCCCAGCTTCTCCACCACCCGGGTGGCCACCGCCCGAGAGGTGATCACCTGGTTCTGCGTGGCGTAGTACTCCTTGTTGAACCAGTAGTTGCTGCGCTCGTCCCCCATCAGCTCCTTCACGTCGCTGTCGAGCACGCGCGGAGCCGTCACGTCGATGATGAGCGAGGTGCTGGCGGCATACACCTTGGGCTGGCGCATGGCCTGCAGCGCGGCCAGGCCCGTCATGAGCACGGCGACCCCGAGCACGACCCACTTGCGGCGCCAGAACGCGCGCACGTAGCGCATCACGTTCAATGGCGTCATTCCGGCACTGGCCGGGTCGTTCACGGAACCTTCCAACGTGGCTCTCCTGGAGACTTCCTCGAGCGGCGGTGGCCCGGCTCGCACGCCCAGCCCCGACCTGCACCCACAGCCTCTGCCGAGCGTGCCCCTTCCGAGCCAGAGGGTCAATCTTCCAGGCTCGGATCCACAGTGCTCGCAAGCTCGCCGGGCGTTCCCGCGGAGGCGAGCGCCTGCGCACATTTCCCAGCCCCTGTGCTAGTGACGCCCGCGTGAGTCCGCCTCTGTCCGTGGTCGTCCCCTACACTCCTACCACCGCCACCGTGGCGGCCCGCTTCGCCCAGGCCCTCGCCGGCCGGGCCGAAGTGGTCCTCGCCGGGGAGGGCGTGGTGGAGGTGGCTCCTGGGCCGGGGCTCCATGTGCTCTCCGGGCTGGTGGGAAAGGGAGCGGCCATCCGCGCGGCGCTGGAGAAGGTGACGGGCGAGGTGACGGTGCTCCAGGATCCGGACGTGGCCTACACGCCCGAGGCCTACGACGCGCTGTGCCGCCCCATCCAGGAGGACACAGCGGACGCGGTGTTTGGCCGCCGCTCGGCGCCGGGGCTGCGGCCGGAGCTACTGGCGGAGCGAGCGCTGGGGGGTGTCACCCGCTTCGTCACGGACGTGCCGCTGGTGGATCCGCTCTCGGGCATGCGCGCCTTCCGCACCGAGGCGCTGCGCTCGGTGAAGCTCACGAGCGAGGATGACGCGGTGGACGCGGAGCTGGTGGTGAAGTTGGCCGCGCAGCTCTACCGGCTGACGGAGGTGCCGCTGCCGCTGCAGGTACCCCCTCGGCACACGCTGGCCTCGGATCTGTCGAAGCTGCGGACGCTGATGCGCTACGCCACGGTGCGGGACGACGCGGACAACCAGCACGAGGGCTACAGCACGTTGGAGCGGATGGACGGCGCCAACAACTACAACGCGTGGCTGGGGCGCCGCTTCCGCGAGCACCTGGGCCAGCGGGTGCTGGAGATCGGCGCGGGCATCGGAACCATTACGCGGGAGCTGGAGGCGGGGCGGGAGCTGCTCATCGCGCTCGAGGTGGATCGCTTCTACGTGGACCGGCTGAAGAACCTGTTCCGAGGCAAGCCGCACGTGCGGCCGTACCTGTCGGACGTGGCGCTGGCGGACTGGGAGTCGCTGAAGTCCGAGCACCTGGACACCATCGTACTGTCCAACGTGCTGGAGCACATTCCGGACGATGGCGCGGCGGTGCGGCGCTTCCGGCAGATCCTCCCCGAGGGCGGCAAGGTGGTGGTGCTGGTGCCGGCGCTGCCGCAGCTCTTCGGAGCCATCGACGAGGCGGTGGGGCACCATCGGCGCTACACGCCTCAGACGCTGCGCCGGGTGCTGGAGGACAACGGCTTCACGGTGGACACGCTGGAGTGGATGAACCTGGTGGGAATTCCCGGGTGGTTCATGAACAGCCGGGTGCTGCGGCGGCGGGCGGTGCCCAAGCTTCAGCTCAAGCTATATGACCGGCTGGCGCCGCTGCTGGCGCAGGCAGAGCGCCATGTGAAGCTGCCGGTGGGGATGAGCCTGTTCGCGGTCGCGCGAGTCACGGGAAGGGCCGGATAAAGGTTCTCGCGTCACCGAGAAGGACGTGCAAGCGTCCCCGGAGACCACGGTGTACCGGTACATCTATGCGCCCGACGGGCTCCTGGCGCGCATTGACAGCTCGATCGCGGAGCAATCCACGGGCTGGACCGTCTACCACTACGACGCGGCCGGAAGCGTCGAGTCCATCCACAGCGAGCCCGGCTGCGGCCGAGACATCGCCCGGTGCGAGTCCTTCACCTATTACCCCAATGGCCAGCCCCATACGGTGGAGCGGTATGCCGACACGTTCTGGAGCACCACCGACACCTACGACGAGCGGGGGCGGCTGGTGGCCCACCGCGCTGGTCGACTACGACACGATGCTCAACAGCACCCGCTCCTACGACGCGGCGGGCCGCGTGACGCGCATCTGGGAGAAGGGGGGCGTGAACTACAGCTCCCACGAGACGGTCACCACCTTCGTCTATGACTCCGAGGGGCGGCTGGTGCTGCAGCGGACCGCCAAGGATGCGGTGATACAGGCAGGACCCGGGCAGGCCGGCCCGGATCGATACACATACACGCGCGCCACCCATCGCCTCACGTACATCTGCGGAACCCAGATTGTCTGGCTGGACGAGTGGGATAGCAACGAGGACGGGGTGCCCGATGCCCGGCGCACGCACGAGCGCACTCCACGGGCCGGCTGTTGCACGAGCAGTACTCGGGCACGCCCAGCATGGATGATGGGCCCATCCGGCAGGACTTCGTCTACGACTGTCATTGAGCGGGAGCCTTCGCTCCGGAGGTGGGCCCCTGGCGCGTGCTGGCCTGGGCTGCCCAAGGCGTCCTCGGCGCCGTCTACCGCGCCGTGCCTCGACACTCCGAGCACTCACAGCCCATCGCCCTCAAGCTGGCGCTGCGCCCGGAGGACCCTCGATTTGCTCGCGAGGCGCTGCTGCTCTCCCGCCTGCGCCACCCCAGTGTTCCTCGGCTCCACCGGCAAGCTGTTCAAGGGGAGGTGCTATGTCCCTGCCATGTTCCCGAACCACCCCTCCACCTCCCACCCCACGCGCACACCCTGAGCGTGTCCTGCTTGAGGTGTGACTCCGTCAGCACCCTGAGCCTCGGTCTCCAACCGTGTTCAACGGGATAGATCTCGCCAATACTCCGGCTGGCACGCAAAGGGCCGGCTCTCTGTTCGCCGGGCACAGTAATAACCCTCGCCGCACACCGCGGGACCCTGTGGGTCGCAACCCGATAGGCAATGCCAGCCATCACAGACCCGCCCGGCTTCGCAGGGGGGGTAATGCTCGCCACAGCGCACTTCACACTCCATCCACACTCTCCCCGGGTACGGTGCCTCAACGTGCGCTCTGCACTCGCGGCCCTCGGGGCACGGCGACTCCTGGCAGTGAGGGCCATAGACGTGCGCGCAGACCGAGGTTCCTTCTCCGAACCGGATGCAGCTTTGGCCCGCGAGGCACCCCCGGGTCTCGCAGGTAGGAAGGCATACAGGCTGCGGGGTGGTGTCTGCACAGAAGAAGCCCTCGGGGCAACCCGCCTCCGCGCCCGGGCGACATGGCCGCGCGCACCAGCCGTTCTGACCACCGCACAACAACCCGGGCGCACATGCGTGCTCTTTGTCGCCTGGAATGTTGGTGCAACTCTCGCCTTCCTGACGCACGCCCTTGGCCACGCAGAAACGCACCTGCGGCCCAGGACCTTCCGTGGCAAGGGCCTGGCAGAGCTGTCCTTCCGGGCACTGCTCGTTCGTCGCGCATTGGCTGTCGGTGCAATACGACCGCCCCTTCCGGGACTCGTACAAGCAGCCCAGCGGAGGCTCACAATCGGAGTTCCGCTCGCAAGTTCGCCCGTAGGTCATCAGCCGGGTGCGCTGATCGCTGGTGAGCATCGGGCTGATACGAGCCCCGGTGGGGGCTTCCGTGCGCACCTGGGGTTGGAACAATCCTGCGAGCAGCAACACGAGCGGGAGGGCCAGCAGCAAACCCGCGCAGGCGCCCAGAATGGTGCGCCAGTTCACCCGCCGCACTCGTGACATTTGTCAGGATCCTTATTGGGACCCTTGCACACTTCCCAGAGTTCCTGCTCCGAGCAGATTCTGCGAGTGATCCCCATTGCATCCTTGTGGGCGGCCTTGGCCACGCGGCCATCCTTGCCGAACTCCGAGGGGCACCCGGTCAGCGCCAGGGCGGAAAGCATTCCTACTGCAAGGTGGCGCCACAACATGCGTTCCTCCGGGAACGGACCGGTAACGCTACCATCGCGCATGAACCGTCGCCACGCCGCAGCACGTAAGCACCTCCCACCCGCTCCCCTCGCCGGCTTCCGTGCTCTGGCGTGGCCCCTGCGCTGATGGCTTCGGCTCTGCCACCGCTTGGGGGAGCGGTTGCTGAAGGTAGTGCGCCACTGAGTGCTGCGGTTGTTGGAAGAAAGAGAAGCCCTCCCCGCGCAAGGGCCTGAGGACACGCTGCAGGCCTACCAAGCGAACTTCCTGCAGCGGCGACTGCGCTGGCAGGAGGTGGACGTCCGGCGCTGACGGTGCGGGAAGTGGCGGAACGGCTGACGTTGTCTGCTGCTGCCGTTCGCAATCTGTCTGTAAGTTCGGGGGCTCCTCTGGAGCACACGGATCACAAGGCCCGCGCGTCGAGCGCATCGCTCAGCAGTCCGGGGTCGAGGTGGAGATCGTGAAACGCTCGGACCCTACGCCCGGGTTTGTGCTCCAGGCCAAGCGCTGGATTGTGGAGCGCACGTTCGGGTGGTTGAGCCGAGAACGACGCTTGGCCAGAGACTACGAGCGAACGGAGGAGTCCTGCGAAGCGTTCGTCTACCTGGGCATGATCCGGCTAATGCTGGGCCGCCTTGCCTGAGTGCCTTGGCTCAACACC
>NZ_JBJMQP010000013.1:0-3081 GCF_045802625.1 Hyalangium sp.
CATCACATCGTCGAGCAGGGAGAGGCAGTCTTCTCGCCGATGGCCCGGCTCGCAGAAGCCGCCGAAGCTCTTGCTCATCAGGTGCTGCCAGCGAGCGTCGGGGGCATTGCCTGGAAAGGAGGCGCGCACCAACTGGCCTTGCCGAGCGGGGCGAATGCTCAGGGGGAGATCGAGCACCAGCCGCGTCAGCGCTTCCTCGAAGGTGTCCGCGCTCACCGTCACGGACTGGTTCACAGTGGGCGGCCGGTACTCCCGTGGCGCACCTTGACCCGTGTCGAGGCGTACGACGCGTGTGGTGCCACACCCTGTAGCCAAGGCCAAGAACAAGGCTGCGACGGTCAGGCGAGGTGCCATGCGGCGCCCTCCACATCAAGGAGGGTTCTAGCCTACGGGAACGTCACTCCAGAGACGATGATGCTCCGTGGGCTTCGCCTCCCCCAGTCGCAGCGTCTCCGACGGGATTCGAACCCGTGGAGAAGGGGTACCCCAAACCCGCGACGGCACACGCCTTTCGCTGAATCGCGAAGGTGTAGGGAGCCTCTTCACCTGGCGCTCCAGCGGGGCCAGGCCGCCCAGGGCGCGGAACACCTCAGAGGATCCTCGCGACGTGGCTGATGTTGCCGGGGCCATTGTTGAGCTGCGCGTAGATGTTCCACTGGCCCGCGCCATCCCGGATGCCAACGACGTTGGCCGAGCCGGGGTAGTGGTTGCGCCCGAAGCAGACCAGCACGGAGCCCGGATGGCCGGTGAACCTGCCGTTGTTGATGAGGTCCGTGTGCATCTGCGCTCCGGTGAGAGCAGGAGCTGCTCCCGGAGGCGTAGGCGGAGGCTGGACGTGGGCGCACAGTACGGTCGCGCCCACCCGGAGCATGAGGAAGGTGCAGCCCGAGAGCTGGCCCGTCACCATGATGTTGGGGCCACCGGCCGCGGGCAGGATGTACGCGGGGATTTGGTTGATGCCGGGACCGACCGGGGCGGCGAGGGCGGTGTAATTCACCATCTGCACGCAGTGGGCATTGAACGCGTGCTGCGAGAGGGCGTCGATGGTGCCTCCCGGAGCCGGCTCGAGCTTGAACCGGAGCGTTCCGACGATGGGAGCCGGAGCCGGGGGCGGGACGTGGCCCGCCGGGTATCCAATGAGGTACGGGACCACTGCCGATGGCGCGGGATTGCCGGCGATCTGCAGGGCACACTGCTGGAGGAAGTGGTCGGTGGTGGTGGTCAGTGCGGTGAAGGCTTGATTCGGCGTCATGGGGCGCTCCCTCGTCTCGGGTCTTCCGGAAGGACGGAGGGAGGGAGCGAGCCGTGAAGAGTGGAGACATTCTGGAGACGAGCCAAGGCCTGAAAACACCAAGGCCGGAAGCCCCTGACGAATCAGCGGCTTCCGGCCTCGGCTTGTGTGTCCCCGACGGGACTCGAGTTCCCCGGGAGGAGCGGCTCAGCGCGCCGAGGCGAGCCGGCGTACCACCACGCCCGCGACGTTCATGCCGAAGGCTGAGGTGACGAAGACCACGCTGCCGTCAATCTGCGTGCGGTGATCACAGGTCTCGAATCTGGGCTCGTAGCAGGCGCGGATGGCTTCCTCCCGGGGTCGGCAGGAAGGGCGCCGCTGCCCTGGAAGGGGCTCCTCTGGCATCTGCAGCGCGATGGACGCAGAGTCACTGGCTGATTGCGCGCTGCCCGGCCTGAGCGAGTCAGGAGTCTGCTCTGTTGGGTGGGAGGACTGCTAGTCCCCCGCCCGCTCACCGGGCAGCGGAGCGATCCCTCGTTGGCGTTTCTTCCCGGCAACCCCAGTCTTGTCAGCAGGAGGTGCATCGCGCATGGATGCCGACCGGATCTGCCGAGGACTGGGATGGTGGAGCGTGGGACTGGGCTTGACTGAGCTCACCTTCGCGGAACGATTCTGCCAGCGGCTGGGATTTCGGGGGCGCATGGAGCTGGTGCGCGCGCACGGCGTGCGAGAGATCCTCAACGGAGTGGGCTTGCTGACGCAGCGTGATCCACACCCCTGGCTGTGGGGGCGCCTCGCCGGGGATGCGGTCGACCTCTGCGTGCTGGGCGTCACGCTGCGCCGGCCGGAGGTGCCCTTCGCCTGGCGGCTCGCAGGGACCCTCACGGCTGTGGGACTCACGCTCGTGGACGCGCTGGCCGTCAGGGGGCTGCGCACGAAGCAGCGCAGCGACGTCGTCGGCATGGAGCTCTCGCCAGCACCCAGGGAGAGCTGGCGCGGCAGCAGCCTCGCGGAGGACGTAGGCGTGAGGCCAAGCGGCGCTGGCGCTGAAGTCGGCGATGGGCAGCGGGAGCAGCGGATGCGTGACGCCCAGGAGCAGCTCGGCCTGCCGGACCCCGACTCCCGGGACATGCACAGGGTCTAGGGTTCTTTCTGGCAGGCCGAGGTGACGAAGACCACGCTGCCGTCGATCTGGGTGCGGTGATCACAGGTGTGGAACTCGTTGTCCTGCGGGCAGACGCACAGGAAGCCATCCGAGGCGTCGTCGTAGCGCAGCGGCACCGGCTGGCTCCCGGTGGAGTGTGCCCCCGAAGAGCACCCCACCGTGAATCTACTTCTGCGGGTCCTTCGAAGTGGGAGGGCGGGTTCGCTCGAATCTGGGCTCGTAGCAGGCGCTTTTCCATACATACGATTGGTCATCGCAAGGCGGGGAGAAGGTGTCGTTCAACCTGACCCAGCATCCACCGCGGATGGCTTCCTCCCGGGGCCTGCAGGGCGGGCGCCGCTGCCCTGGAAGGGGCTCCTCTGGCATCTGCAGCGCGATGGACGCCGAGCCACTGGCTGACTGCTGAGAGGACACGCTCGCGGGTACCGAGGCGTCAGCCAGCGAGGTTTCTGCGCCGTCTCTGTCCCATTCGAGGTCCGCGGATTCCCTCGGTGGAAACGTGGGGGAGTTCGAGTACGGCCCGTGTCCCATCCACAGGATGCTGCCCGGGATGGCCAGCAGAAGCCCGACAACCAGCACCCGCCGGATCCTCAGGCCCCAGTCAACCTCTGGGGCCTCAGGGCGGATGGGCCCAGGCTTGCTGACGGCGGGAGGAACCTGCGCCTCGGCCTGCACACGCACAGGC